>NZ_CP012502.1:2400000-2700000 GCF_001721685.1 Salisediminibacterium beveridgei
TAAGACATAGTCCTGTTCATACATATAATTGACCGCATCATAAATCGACGAAGGCCAAAACGAGAAGAAAGGTACCGGTTTTTCCATCGTACCGATCGAATGACCATGATCATATTGGTCCAGCGCTAAAACGACGTACCCTCTCTTGGACATTTCAATAGCCTGCGGAGCCTGCATTTCCGCTGAATTTAGATAGCCGTGCGTTGCCACAATTGCAGGTCTTGGCTCTTCTTCTGCGCCATCCGGTAAATATAATAAACCGGATAATTCCCCATCATCTGTCTCGAAATTGATTCGTGAGACATCCACGTCTCCTCCACTGCTGTTCGCCAGAAATGCAGCGAAACTGCCCCCGGCTATTAGCAATACGGCGATAACAAGTTGAACAATAGTACTTCTTTCCATTAAAACCCCTCCATTCTCAAAATCCGAAAAAATGCACACTTCTCTACTTGAAAGGACCTCCTTTCATAGTGAAAAGTGTGCGTCTCCAGATCTCAACACCAGTTTATTAACTTATTTTCAATTATAAGTCAATTCGAAAACGCTGTCAATAAATGGGGGGGATAAATATTACATTGATATATTAAATTATCTTCACTCCAATTCGATATCACATTTCTTAACCCTGAAACTCAGTTATTGAACCACGTGAAAAATCTGGTATTTTGATCAATTTATATTTTCGAATCCTTTAGGCCATATGACGCGTATAGATAACAGAAAGATCAGAGAGGAGTGGGAAATACGATGGAGGAGCTCTTAGGATTGATCGACTGGGCAATTGTTGCACCCCTTTTGGCTTTACAACTGATATTGATGGTGGTGGCGCTGTTTGACTGTGTCCGAAGTGACAATGTCCGGGAACCGAAGTGGGTCTGGTATTTGGTGATCATTTTCGTCAACATCATTGGCCCGATCGTGTATTTTGTTTTCGGAAAGGTGAAGGATTGACATGACACTTTTAACCGTAGATCAGTTAACGAAACGATTCGGTTCTTTAACCGCTGTGGATCAGGTCTCTTTTTCCGTGGAGGAAGGGGTTTGTGCTGCACTGCTGGGTCCAAATGGTGCCGGTAAAACAACGGCCCTGAACATGATCACCGGGCTCAGTAAACCCACAGGGGGCACCATAACACTCGATCCGGCATTAAAAGGCGACCGACGCCGGCACCTCGGTTACCTGCCGCAGCATCCAACGTTCTTTAATTGGATGAGTGCGAGAGAATACCTGTGGTTCTCCGGGGAACTTGCAGGACTTTCAAAGAATGAATCCCGGGAGCGGACAACGGATCTTCTGGAAAAAGTCGGCCTCAGTGACGCGGCAAAAAAGCGGATCGGCGGCTTTTCCGGTGGAATGAAACAGCGGCTTGGCATCGCACAGGCACTGATACATAAGCCCGCGCTGATCATTCTCGATGAACCGGTTTCAGCGCTCGATCCTTTTGGTCGCCGGGAAGTACTCGATCTCATGCAGGAATTGAAGCGGGAAACGTCGATTTTGTTTTCCACCCATGTATTAAATGATGCGGAACAGGTCAGTGATGATGTATTTATGATGAAAGCAGGGAAGCTCGTCATGGCAGGGAGCCTGACCGAGGTGCATGCCTCTTTTGAGCGGCCTGTCATCCACCTTGCAACAGCCAAACCCGTGGGGGACTGGCTTCACTCTGTCAGGCAAGCCCCATGGGTAATGGGCGTCGAGGCATCGGAGCTTGCGGTGACATTGGATGTGACGGATATTGCAGAAGCCAGGGATGCTTTACTGAGTGACAAGGCGCTTCGAAAATTGGAGCTGACCCGTTTTGAAGTGGGTAAGAAATCGTTGGAAGACGTATTTGTCGAGGTGATGCAGTCATGAGGCAGTTTCTGATTCTTTTCAAAAAGGAATGGATGGAAACGCTGCGGAATCACAAATGGTTATGGCTGCCGGTGGTGTTCATGATCCTCGGATTAACCCAGCCGCTCACCAGCTATTATTTCGCCGATATCATGGAGAGCTTCGGCGGGTTGCCTGAAGGCGCCGTGTTCGATATGCCTCAGCCCATGGCCGGTGAAGTATTAGCAGGCACACTCAGTCAGTTCAGCCAGGTCGGCATGCTTGTCGTGGTATTGGCCTATATGGGTACCGTCAGTCAGGAGCGGACCTCAGGCGCCCTTTCCATGGTTCTCGTGAAGCCGGTGAGTCATGAAGCGTATCTGTTGGCCAAATGGGTACAGATGGTCCTCATGACGGCCATTGCGTTTGGCCTTGGTTTTCTTCTCAGTGCGTACTATACGTATCTTTTAATTGGTGAATTCTCCATTGGAACAGCTGCTTCCGGTGCAATGGTGTACCTGGTTTGGCTGATCTTCGCTGTCAGTCTGGTTCTGTTCTTAAGTGTCGTATTGACAAAGCAGGCTGCCGTAGCGTTCCTCTCTTTAGGTACACTGCTTGTTTTAAGCTTTTTAAGTATGTATGCACCAGAACTGTTTGCCTGGTCACCGGGTGCTTTATCCGGTCACAGTCAGCATTTGTTCATGACCAATGAAGTGGATGACGGATTCTGGGGAAGTCTTATCGTATCAGGCGTTTTGATCGCCGCTCTCTTGCTTATTTCAATCGGCGTGTTTAAAAAGAGTGAACTGGTGGTGAAAGATCAATAAACGTGAAGACAACGGACTGATCCGTTGCCTTTTGGCAAGTGTGGAATTGAGTAGCCTGAGGGGTATTTTCGCCAAATACAAGATGAGCTGCTCTGTTTGGCGGAAAATTATTGTTTTCACGGCAACCAGCAGATCCGTGTCAACGGTTGACCAATTTTCACGCCTATCGTGTCAAAAAAGTCTAGTTTACTTTTATTTGACTCGATGTCCCCAGAATAACTTCATACTATTCTCGGTCATTTGGCCGGTGAACCAGCAAAAAGCCAAGGCACATTCCATGCCTTGGCTTTCAGGATTCATTGATCAGCGGTTCATCATTTTTCTGCCGCCGTCAGTCAATACATACTGATCGTTTTCGTCAACCGACACAAAACCCATCGATTTCATATCTCTCAAGTTGCTTCGCACTTTGAACAGTGGCGCACCGGCTTCTTTTGAAAGGTCTTCAGCAGATTTCGGCGTTCCGTCCACTGCAGCCAGCATGTCTTTTGCTGATTGGGTCAGTGTACCATCACCATTTACGCATGCCATAAATTACATCACCTGCTTTCCTGATTGAATATTTGATCCGTCTCAGTCGACATCTTTCTTGCAGAAGTACCAGTCGACGCATTCGTATGCTGGGTCATTCGCACGCTCTTCCGCTTCTTCCTGTGTTTTTGGCGGAGGAACAATGGCTTTGTCTCCCGGATTCCAGTTTGCCGGCGTTGCCAGACCTTTTTCGTCCGTTGTCTGAAGTGCCTTCACGAGTCTCAGGATTTCAGGCATGTTTCGTCCTGTGGAAAGTGGATAGTAAATCACCGCCCGGACAACCTGCTTGTCATCAATGACAAATACCGCGCGTGATGTTTCTGTCGTGGATTCGCCTGGCATAATCATGCCGTATTTCTTTGCGACATCTTTGTTCAAGTCAGCAATGATTGGAAAGGTCAGTTCCACACCCATTTTTTCTTTGACGTTTCGAACCCATGCGATGTGAGAATGAACGCTGTCCACACTCAATCCGAGAAGTTCTGTATTCAATGCTCGCAGATCATCCGCAATTTCCTGAAATGCAATGAATTCCGTTGTGCAAACCGGTGTGAAGTCTGCCGGGTGTGAGAACAGAATCACCCAGGAACCTTTAAAATCTTCCAGTTGCAATGTACCGTGTGTTGTCTCGGCCTCAAATGCAGGCGCCTGATCTCCGATTCTCGGTAAAGAAACGACTTCTTTTTCTTGCTGTTCCACGTGTTCACTCATGAATAACATCTCCTTATTATTAATAATAATTATTATCTTGTACATATACTAATATAACCTGAAACAACGAAATAGTAAACGGAACAGGAGGTGAATTTATTGTTAAATAAACGACTGGAAACCACGGGGAGTATCGGACCATTTATAAAATTTTTGTGAAGTGATATTAAATATTCTCATTTATCGATTACGAATGAAAAAAGCGATCCTGTTTTCAACCGAACAGGATCGCTTTCGTATGGGTGATCAGAGTGTTAGCTGCCAATATAGTGCTGGTAAAGTGACAGGGCCTCCTGAACATTTCAACCAAAAAAGAGCAATGTCCAAGCCTGATTCGACTTAGCATTGCTCATTCATTTATTATTCCACGACTAAGGTTGTTTCCATTTCATCGTGACCTTCTCCACAAGGAATACTGCAATAGATTCTGTATTCTCCTGGCTCTAAATCGGCCGTTGCAGTTCCTTCACCATCAATCTCAACGTCCGTGCCTTCAATCTTGATACCGTGATGACCTTCTTCGTTTGTCAGGTTAATGGTTACCTCGCCAGCTTCAGCTGTATAACTGTCCTGATCAAAATCCCAATCGGTTGCAACCAGATCAACTTCATTGGAAGATGCATTTTCTCCATTACCACTTTCATTTTCAATCTCCGTCGTATCATCATTACCTCCGCAAGCTGCCAGTATCAGTACCAGCGAGAGAAGGAGTAAACTGATCATTGTTTTCTTCATTCCAACATTCCTCCATATAATAAATTATATAGCATTAATGTCATCTAATTATTAATACTATATAATAAAAATTATAAATTATCCCCGTCACCTTGTGCAATGAATAACACTTGGACTCAGTAATATATATTTATTCAGCCACGCTTATTTCATGTCTGAAAAGATTTTCCTTGGTTCTGCTCCATTGGTTCCGTGCATGGCCTGATACATTTCTTTGATCTGCTTGTCTGTAAAGTCAGGGTGAACTTCTTTCATAACCTTTTTCATTTGACCGAAATTAACCGGACCATTTGATTCTTCCATCAGTTCAACCATTTTATCCATGTCTTCTTCTGTCATTGCTTCATGCATGCCAGCGAAATCGCCATCGCCATGCATGCTGTCATGCATCTCTCCCATAGTGAAATTTGCACTCGGAGCGGCGCCATTTGTACCATGCATGTCATTGTACATGACTCTCAACTCTTCTTTTGATTGATCTGGATGATGTTGCTCCATGATCTTGCTCATTTGTCCGAAATTGAATAGTCCCTCACCATTTCCTGCATCACTTTGCGCATAAACTGCTGCTCCGCCGGTTGTAATCAAGCCTAAAGATAATAGACCAATCATTAGTTTTTTCATCTCAACCATCTCCCTTAATTTTTGTATACCTTCATCTTACAAAGAAAGTATCAAGAAAGTATGGAGTACGCGAAAACAGTCTCATTTTCTCAGTGTTTTACCCTCTACTGAAAAAGCGATCCTGTATTCTCTTGAACAGGATCGCTTTCGCATGGGTGATCAACTTCCAATATAGCGCTGGTAAAGTGACAGGGCCGCTGCCGGCTCCTGCGTGTTGTGCACCAGTGCCCGTCCATCGTGAAAGAGGACGACCCGGTGTCCTTCAAGAATCACCTGCATCAGGTACGGATTTTCTTGAAGATCATAAGGAGCGAGTGTTTGCCGCAGTTCTTCAAAAGCGACTTGGCGCGCCGGTCTGATCTGCACCGTATCCCTTCCGCAGAGGACAGCCGTCTGTGTCCGTGCGCTTCTTTCCAGATTCGGATAAACGGGATCCTTGCCGCAGCTTGGACATTCGTCTCTTTTTAGACGGTCCACATCGATGGTGCGGGTTTCGTTACGCCAGATGTCGTATTGAACCAGTCCACCTCGGAGATGCTCTCTGGCTCCGGCCAGGAGCTTCAAGACTTCGGCGGTCTGATATGAAGCGGTCATCTGCACCGCCGGAGCGATAATCCCCGCAGTATCACACGTCTCCCCGCCTGGTGCGACCGTGCCAAGAATGCACTGCAGGCACGGTTTTTCACCGGGAAGAACCGTATAAGAGAGACCGTAGGAAGACACACAGGCGCCATAGACGAAGGGAATATTTGCTTTGAGACATGCGTCATTGATCACCATTCTGGTCTCAAAATTGTCCAGCCCATCCACGATGACATCGACGTGGTCATAAGATGCGAGGAGATCCGGCGTGATTTCACCGATTACACCGGTGATGTCGATCTCTGTGTTGATTTCTTTCAACCGTTTTTCTGCGGCAGCTGCTTTTGGCATGCGTTCTTTGGCATCCGCTTCGGTATAGAGTTGCTGCCTTTGCAGATTGGACGCTTCGACATAATCACGGTCAACGATGGTGATCTTGCCGACGCCCGCTCTTGTCAGCATCTCTGCCGCCGCACTTCCAAGCGCCCCTGCTCCGGCAATCAGAACTTCTGAATCTGCGATTTTTTTCTGACCGTCAGGACCGATGCCCGGGAATCGGGTCTGTCTTGAATACCGCTCCGTCATGAGGTAGGGCTCACTCCTTCAAGTGGACTGCTGGCCGTGGCCGTCATCTTTTTCGGGATCCGGCCGGCTTCGAAACCAAGGCGACCGGCTTCAACGGCCAGTTTCATCGCTTCTGCCATCTTCACCGGATCTTGGGCACGGGCGACAGCGGAATTGAGCAGCACGCCGTCTGCACCGAGTTCCATGGCGAATGTGGCATCAGCCGGGCTGCCGAGACCTGCGTCCACGATGATCGGCACTTCTGCCTGATCGACAATATGCCGAAGATTATACGGATTCACAATCCCGAGACCCGAACCGATCGGTGAGGCTGCGGGCATGACCGCGTGACAGCCCATTTCCTGCAGCTTTCTCGCCAGTACCACATCATCTGACGTATACGTGAGCACGGTGAAACCGTCCGCCAGCAGCTCCTCGGATGCTTTCAGCGTTTCCACCGGGTCTGGAAGAAGTGTTTTGCTGCAACCGATCACTTCAACCTTAATCATGTCGCACAGGCCCGCTTCTCTGGCCAGTTTGGCTGTCCGGACTGCTTCTTCTGCTGTAGAGGCACCTGCCGTATTCGGCAAGAGCTCAAAGCGGTCCAGATCGAGTCCCGCAAAAGCATCTTCTGCAGCGTTTTCCAACGACATGCGCCTAACAGCAAAGGTGAGTACATTCGTATTTGAAGCTTCCACAGCACGTTTTTGCACATCGGTGTTGTCATATTTCCCAGTTCCGAGCATCAGTCTTGAATTCAGTTTCTTTTCTCCAATTTTAAGCATCATTATCCGCCTCCTACAAAATGAACGATTTCAAGCTTGTCTCCATCTTTTACAGGCGTCATTGCCCACTCTTCTTTTTTCAGGATGGTTCCGTTATGCTCTACTGCAACCCTGCCGTTTACTGCACCGTATTGCGTCAGCAGCTCTTCGACAGTACCTCCTTCTTCAAGCGTCTCTTCCTTACCGTTAATGAGCAGTTTCATGATCGCACTTCCTCCTTTGAAAAAATCTTCAACTGATCCGGTTTTCCGTGTCCTGCAATCCAGTCTGCCAGAAGATTTCCGGTCAGTCCCGACAACAAAATCCCGTTTCGGTAGTGCCCGAGGCTGACAAAAAAGTTGTCTTCCCACTCCGAAACTTCCGGGATGCCACTTTTGTGCTGCGGCCGGATCCCGGACCAGGTTTCATGCACTGCAGCACTGGCCAGTTCAGGAACAAGGGTCACTGCCGCAGCAAGGAGCCTCGTCACCGCCGCTGCGGTGACATGTTCCGTCGTATCATGAGGTGTTTCGGATGCACCAATAATGATCCGCCCGTCTGCTTTCGGTACAAGATAGACGTCCTCGGTGACAATCGTTTCGGAAAAAGGCTGCTTCTCTGGCAAGAGAGCGACACATTCTCCTTTCACCGGGTAGACATCCGGTCCTCCGCCTGCAGGAAGTCCCGCCACACCCGGTGCCGCCAGGACCTTGTCTCCTTCAAAGGTTTCTGAGCCTGTGTGAACGCGCCAGCCAACAGCCGTTTTCGTATAGCCGGTCACTGTCGTGTCTTCATGAAGCTCGCCACCGAGATGCAATAATGAGCGCTTCATCGCTTCCGCTGACAGGCGGGCATCGACCTGGGCCTCTTCGGGAAAGTGCAGGATTGCCGACGCATCCGGAAGTAACGCATCCGGGGAATCGATCCACCTGCAAATGGCACCTGCCTTCTCGTGAGCTGCGGCAAGCTTTTCGAGGTCAGCCGCTTCCCGGTCGTCAAACGCAGCCCGGAAGGCCCCCTCTTGTCTGTATCCTGTGAAAATACCGCTCCAGTTTTCCAATTCAGCATGGAAGGTGTGCCAGTATTTCCGTGCATCCAGGGCAAAGGAAAGTGCATCTTCTCCTGTATGCAGTTCGGTCTGCGCCCCAAGCATGCCCGCAGCTGCGTGAGTGGCGCCGCGTCCTGTAAGCCCCTTTTCAAGCAGTGTAACGCGCATGCCTTTTTCCAGTGCATGAACGGCCGTTGATAATCCGATGATCCCGCCACCAATCACAATCAGGTGCTGCATGTCATCGCCTCCTCTCTCAGTTCGTACGCTGCACGTGCCGGATCGTCGCTTTTGAAAACGGCAGAAATGACTGCGATACCAGCAGCGCCGGTGTCCATCACTTCGCTCAGCATCCCCTGCTGAATGCCACCGACGGCAATAACCGGGATCTTTACAGACTGACAGATATCCTCCAATCCCTTTCGTCCGAGAATCGAGTTGACCTGTTTGGATAACGGATTTCGGAAAGGTCCTGCAATAACGTAAGTGGCACCCTCTTGTTCCGCTTTGATGGCCGCTTCAGGTGAATGAACGGATCTGCCTGCCATTTTCCTGTGAAAGGGTACTGGTTCAGGCAAATGCAGTCCTGAAGCGGATTTTTGTGCGCCCGGTGTTTTTGCGTTTATGAGAAGTGTTGTGTCCAGTCTCCATTCGGCTGATGTCCTGATCGTTGCGGCTTCAGACCAATCCGGTTCTCTCAGGTGAACGGCATCCAGCCAAGGTGCAGCCATCCCAGCTGCTTTTACAAATCCTGTTCGTGACATCGACCCTGTTGAAATGGCATGTATGAGCATGGTTCCTCCTATCTGATATAAAGAAAACTTGGCTTGTCGCCAAGTCTATGGCGGAAGCCTTAGTTGCACTTATACTTTAATCCTTTAACGAAGTTAAACTTTCCTAAAGTACAAAAAAGCGCTCTCCCAATAGAGGGAAAGCGCCAGAGTTTATAGATCTGTCTATCTGCTCACTTCCCTACGCCAGTGTTAACTGGATCAGGTTCAAGGAGTCCCGAAGTCTTACTCCGATCTCAGCCCTCTTAAAAGGCACCTCCAGTGAATCTATTTTGCTGTGATTTCATGGTACTAAATTGACCGTTTTGCGTCAACCGAAGCCCCTTATACCCGTTCCGGTTCGGAATGGCGGTTTCGAAAGCCGGACACGATCCGGTCAAGCATGTCCCGGTCCATCGCCAGACTGTTCAGATGCATTCGCTCCAGCAGCACCTTCGTATTCTTGTCCGCAAAGTCGATGGTCCGGTTCAAATACGGCTCAAACACAGCCAGCGGTTCATTCATTTTCTGCTCGAGTTTTGACAGCTGATCCGTCTCGTTAAATGGGATCCATTCAAGCTCTTTAAAATTGAATCCGTCCCGAATCGCCGACATGATCATGCCATTTGTCGGTGGAGACGGGTTTGTAATGTTGTAGATCGAGCCATTGCTGCTGTTTGTCAACGCACCGGTAATAATGTCAGCAACATAATCAACCGGTACGAGGTGGGTTTTGTCCTCTTCACTGATCACAATCTTAAATGAATCGAGTGTTGACTGGCGCTTCTTCTGCACATGCCGCTTCATCAATTCGACGGCACGCATCACGCCATAAAGACCGAATGTTGAGTCCGCTTCTCCGGTTTCGCTGTTTCCGACTATGATTGCCGGACGAAGAACGGCTACATGAAAACGGTCCTGATACGCCATGACTTCGTGTTCTGCATAGCATTTGCTTTCTTCATACGCATTGACAAAATCCCGGTTTTCCGGGGGATAGAGGGATTCAACTCCCGCATTGTCCATGCCAAGAGTATACGCTGTACTCACATGAAGAAAGGTTTTCACGTCCAGACGATCGGCTATGTGTAGCAGCTCTTTCGTGCCTTCATAATTGATTTGAAATACCCGGTCACGTTCTGAAGCGTCAAATGATAAATACGCGGCTGAATGAATCACACTGTCGATTTCGCCTGAAAGAGCCGTGATCCGGTTTTCTGTCAATCCGCCTGACGGTTTCATCAAGTCTCCGAACACAAATCGAACCGCTTTCTGTGTTTTGGAAGACAGTGTTTTCAGCCATTCGTTTGCCTTCGCTTCGTTTCGGATTAACGTATAAACGGTATGACCTTTTTGGGCGAGGCGTTCTGCAATATCGGTGCCCAGAAATCCGGTCGCGCCTGTTAATAGTACATTCATGAAGAAAACTCCCTTTATTAAACTCATTGCTTCGCTATCAATCAATGTTGATTTCACTAACTTCCGGCGGACGCTTATCTCTCGGGGGTCGCCGCCTGCGCTCATTCAATCCTGCGATCAACAACCATCTTTAACACAGCCAAATGCATAAAATGGCATGATAAGATTCATTACCCTTCATTCTACTAAATCATGCATGGCTGTCAATCAAAGTGGCGTTTCGCTGCTGATTGGAGAAATGTTTCAGGCTTTATTTGGATGTCATCCACCATCAGGTTTCATTTCCGTCAAAAGGGGTAGTGAAGTTATGCCTTTAACGCTGCTTTCAGTCTCGAAAAATAAAAAGGGGAGTGGTCATCATGAATGGGTTTAATCTGGCTTTTTCTGGCGGCGGTTTTCGTGCAGCTTTTTTCTGTCTCGGTGCCTATCGAAGACTCGTTCAGCTCGGGATACACGATCAGGCGAAAATGATCAGCACTGTGTCAGGTGGCAGCATAACCGCAGCAGTCATTATGAAAGAGCTGAGTAAAGGACCCTTTCATGATTTACACGATTTTGATGCTCGTGTGAAAACACCGATGAAAGAATTCGGCAGCAAAGGTTTCCGTAATAAAGTCATCCGTCATGCTATCCTTCCACCACGTTGGCCATTTTGGCCAGTTTTACCCCGTTCCAGATTCAGCAGGCATGCCCCCATCACACTTGAAAAGACTTTACTGAGTAAATTACTGATGGACGGTGAGAGCAGGAATGGGTTGATGATGGACCAGCTCCCCCCACATCCTGTATGGATTTGTAACGCTACAAATCTTCACACTCTGAAAAGAATTTCCTTCAGCAGAACAAAAATCCGTGACGAAGTTTTCGGAGATTCCCGCGATGTATCGGATATTTCCATCGCTCAGGTCGTTGCTGCTTCAGCTGCTTTTCCGTTGCTGTTTGACCCGATAAACCTGAATGTGAAAGATCGCTCCTTTGATAAGACCAAAAAACAATATTCATTTTTCCGGCTGACTGATGGAGGCGTCTATGACAACCTCGGTTCAGAAGAATTTCTGACGAAAACCGATAAGCAATTGAAAAATCCTGAGCCGTATATGATTTTCGACGCTTCTGCACGGCGAAAGCCATGGAGCAGTGACAAAAGAGTGACCTGGACTGAAAGGCAGTTAAGAGTATTGAGCGTGAGTATGGATCAAGTGGCGGAATTAAGAAAGAAACTGATCCGAAAACATGATTCCAAAGGGGTTCAATTGCTCAATGTTGAAACGATCAATGAAAATAAATGGTTTCAGACGAACTACTGGCAACATTATTTTAAGCTCAAAGGGGTAAACCGCCATCTCGATCTTCCTTCCTATCCAGATGATTACGCTGATATCGAAAGAATGCTCGCCGATGTGCGGACAGACTTGGATAAATTCAGCGAGATCGAAATGGAGATGCTCATGTGGGCAGGTGCCTTGAGAGCCGATCTTGGATCCAAGGTGCTGTTTTCCGCTGAAGAATTTGATAAGATGCCTCTAAAGGTCCCCCGTCATGAGGTACCGGATATTGCAGATTACAACCCTGGGAATCTGAATTTAGAAGCGATACGAAATGGGCTGAAAAATTCACACAAACGTCGGATCATAAGATGATCAAGTGAAGACAGGACAGTTCAGCGGACACAAAAAAGTGACTGAGATTTCTTGTACTTCAGGAAAGTTTACATTCGCAACAGGATTAAAGTATCAGTGCAACTGAGGCTTTCGCTACTGAAACCAGGCGACAAGCAAAGTTTTTAAAAAAGCGGGTCAGGATACGATGAATCGCGTTTGACTGTACCCTTCAGGTGTTTTCTTCACCTCGAGGATCGCCGGAAAGACGGTTTTCATTTCCTGGACGTGGGAGATCACGCCGATGGTCCGACCCGATTTCTGCAGGTCAATCAGGGTATCCATTACCTTGTGAAGCGATTCTTCATCAAGGGAGCCGAAGCCTTCATCGATGAACATCGTATCGATGACCACGCCGCCCTGATAGCTTTGAATCACATCAGACATGCCGAGAGCGAGGCTTAATGACGCATTGAATTTTTCCCCACCGGAGAGGGTCTTTACGTCCCGGTTTTGTCCGGTGTATGCATCATACACATCGAGACTTAAGCCGCTTTGTTTTCCCCGGCTTTCCTGACGGTCGCTTCTGACCAGATGGTACTGGCCATTTGAGATCCGGTAAAGCCGCTGATTGGCAGCAGTGATGATATGCTCAAGAAATTCGATTTGAATGTAGCGTTCAAACGAAATCTTACTGCTGTTCTGTCCACGGATCATATCGTGAAGGTCGGCAACCACCTGAAAGTTCTCTTCTTTTTCCTTTGTGTTTCTGATGGCTTCTGTGATGTTTGTCATCGCATGCTTGATTTGGGTGGCCAACTCCGACGTTTTCGTCCACTGCCTGTTTGCTTCTTCAAGCGCCTTCTCCGCGCTTTGAAGTTCGTCTTCCATCGCTTTCAGATCTTTTTGTTCTTGCCCTGTCAGTTCTTTGTTCAAATCAGCCACTTGCTGGGTCAGGCTTTGCAGATGGCTTTGATGTGTTTCGATTTCCTTTTTCAGACCGTGACGCATTTCCTCAGCCATGACTGCACTGCGGTAGTCTTCTTCTGACTCGAATCCGGCTTTTTTGATTTCGTTTCTGAATTGATCTTCAGCTTTTTTCGCATTGGTTTCACTGTCGTTCAGCTGACTCTTTGCCCCTTGAAGAGCGGTTTTCCGGGAGGTTTCTTCCTGGGTGGCATCCGAAAATGATTTTTGCGCTTGGTCCCAGGCCTGATCCAGTTCTTTTTTCTTGGCTGTCAGCGCCTGAATCTTTTCCTCCATCGCTTTCAGGCTTCGGAGGTCTTCCGGGATTCGGCTGATATTGGTATCATACTGCGCCTGTTCGGTTGCGTATTTCAGTTCAAGCTCTTGCAACGATTTTCGCCGTTCCTGAATCGTTTCTGTCAGTGTCGAGAGTTCTTTCTCCTTCGTTTCCCGTTCCTGGCGCTTCTTCTTCAGCCGTTCTGCTTTGTCATTCAGCCCGTTGATCTCCTCTTTCAGTGCACGAGCCTCTTCAAGATATGCATCAAATTGTGCTTTCGCTTCTGATAACTTCGTGAATTCGAAAGCGTCCAAATGCATTTTGTCGGCTTTGATGGCCTCTCCCTTACTTTCCAGGGCCGCTTTTTCACTCAAATAGACTTCATGGGCTTTGTTCAGAAGGGCTCTCGCCTCATCAAAATCGCTTTTTGTCGGCACTTCATCCTGATGAATCGCTTTATCCGGATGCCCGGTGCTGCCACAAACCGGGCATGGTTCCCCGTCATGCAGATGTCTTGCAAGTACCGTTGCCTGGCCTTTAATCCAGCGCTCCTCGAGCCGATCAAACTGCTTCTTGTTGGCTTCATAAGCGGCATAAGTCTTCTTAAGATCATTTTGCATGACCGTATAAGCCTCACAGCCGTCCAGATAGGAGCGGAACTTCTTGCCGGTCTCTGTCATGTCCTTGTACTGATCCTTTTTGGCCGATAGCGTTTCCGTTGCCTGCTCATCTTGTGAGATGACCATTCGCAGCTGTTCAAGATCCTGTTTCAGCTGGTTTTGCGCTGTTTCGTTTTCACCGAGAACGGATTGTTCCTGCTTCAGTTTCTCATTCAAATGCTTGAGCTGATTGATCTGCCGGTCGGCGTTTTCCACAATCGGAAACAGCTCCTGATAGTGATTGAGATCCTGTTGGGTTCGTTCCCGTTCAGGCTGCTTCTCTTTTTCCTGATTGTATCGAGACTCTGCCTCTTCCCGCTGTTTCACGGCAGCCTGTAACTGATCTTCAGCCTGCTTCAACGCTTTCGTTTTGGCTTCTTTGTCCTTCATAGCGTCACGGTGGTAGGTTTCATAAATGGCAATCGTCGCTGCTTTTTCAGCCTGCTCGAGCTGTTTCTGTTTCACGTTCATTTCAGGCTGTTTCTCCTGAAGCTCTTTCAGTGATTCTTCTTTTTCCTTGAGCTGATCAAATTTCGCATTGATTTGCTTTGCTTCATGGTAGTCACCGAACATCTTATCGTAGAATTTTTTACGCTGATCGACCTCTTCTTTGAATGTTTTTGCTTCTGTTTCATAATGATGATGCTCCGAGTCGAGTCCGTCCAATACCTGATCCGGATTCCAGTGCTCCTGCTTGAATACGTCCGTCAGCCGGGATTCATCACGGTCCGGAATGGCTTCCTGGATATGCGCCAGGTGCTGCTGCATCCGGTCCTGAGCGAGGCTCAGCTCCTTCTCGGCTTCGGTCCGCTTGGCTTTCATTCTCGTCGTGAACCACTGATACGGCTCGGTGCGGAAAATTTTCCGCAAGATGGCTTCTTTATTATCGGTTTCGGACGTCAACAGCTTACGGAACTCGCCCTGAGGGAGCATCACGATCTGCTTGAACTGATCTTCTGTCAATCCAACAAGTGCCTGTACCTTGGTATTGATTTCACTGACCATCTGCCGGTCCACACAGGGAACTTCCCCGTCATCTGTCTGTTCATAAAACTCATACTTCTCCCCCGTGGCACTCTTATTGCCTTCTTTCACATGGGCGAGCTGTCTGAGGAGGCGGTACCGTCTTCCCTGGAGTTCAAACTCGAATGCCACGCTCGTATGGACATCATCGGATGCGAAGTGGCTTCGCATCATCCGGATTTCCCCGCGGTCCTCACCGCTTGCCGATCCGAACAGGGCGAAGCAGATTCCATCGAAGAGGGTTGTCTTCCCGGCACCGGTATTGCCGGAGACGACAAACAGTTTATGTTCCTTCAGTTCTGTAAAATCAATGATTTCCTGGTCTTTATACGGACCAAATGCCGTCATGGTCAGTCGAATCGGCTTCATTGTTCCCGCTCCTCTCTGGTGAATTCTTCAAGGAGTTCTTTGAAAATGTCTTCGGCACGTCCGGTCAGTTCCTTCCCTTTCACTTCCTGATAGAAGCCTTTAAACAAGGACAGGTGATCCATCTGATGGCGCTCTTTGGTGGAGGCCGGTGTGAGGGATGCGTGCGGCATGCTCTTCATCTCCCGCTGCACGTGCAGGGCGTTCGGGAACACGGACCGGATTTTTTCCATGGGGGATAAGACCGGTGTGTCATCTGTCAGATGGACGAACACATAATCCTCGCTCGGTTCTTTCTCCAAAAGCTCATCAAGACTCCCTGTCAGAATCCGCAGATCCCGCCTCGGAGTGAGGAACCGTTTTTCTGAAGTCACTTCTCCTGAAGCATCCAGTTCAACTGCAAAAAACCCTTTTTTGTGCGTCTCTTCAGACGACGAATATTTCAGGGGTGACCCGGCGTAACGGATCGCATCGTGTTTGACAAGATGGGCCTGGTGGAGATGGCCGAGGGCGGTGTAATGGAAGCCGCTGAAATGCTCGGAGGATACGTGTTCAGCGCCGCCAACGGACAGGGTCCTTTCTGACTCACTGGTGTTCTCTTTCGCTTCACCATGAGGCGTAACAAAGGCGTGCCCCACAAACACATGCCGGGCATTCGGATCCATCTTTTCCTTGATCAGGGTTGTGATCTTCGCCATGGCATCGTTGTGTGACCGGACCTCGTCATCCCCGGTGAGCTGGCGGATCTGGCTCGGGTCGGCGTAAGGGACAAGGTGAAAATGGACTTCTCCGTATTCGTCATTCAGAATCACCGGCTCCATCGATTCACTCAGCTGACCTGTCACGTGATAGCCTTTTGCTTCCATGATGCTGCTGGCAAAGTTCAGCCGGCTCGGACTGTCGTGATTTCCAGCAATCGCAATCACCGGGGTGTTCAGCGTCAAGACGAGGTGCCCGAGGACGTCATCAAGGAGGTTCACGGCCTCCGTAGGCGGGACTGCCCGGTCATATAAATCCCCGGCAATGATAATGGCGTCGGGCCGTTCGTCTTCGACAGCTTTAATAAATTCGTCCAGTATGTAGGCTTGATCCTCGGTCATATGAATCCCTTGGACCAATTTTCCCAGGTGCCAGTCGGCGGTGTGAAAGAGTTTCATTTGGCCATCCCCTTTTTTGCAGCGTTTGATACCCTGATTATACCAAATACAGGACTGGTATAACATCCAGGACAGGAAGAACCCCTCGCACGTCGCGAGAGGTTCAGGCGTTGCTCGGATATTATGAAAATTGCTGACAAATCAGCGGAGTTGCTGAGATCGTGACCCGGTTGCTCATAAATCATGGATGTTGCTCACATCTGTTTGGACTAGCTCACATAGTCAAAGAGTTGCTCAGATCATCGAAGACTTGTTCACATCCAGTTTCATGAATTTCACACTGGGCGAACGGCAATTTCATTCACATTGACATGATCCGGCTGGGTCAGGGCGTAAATCACCGCATTGGCAATGTTTTCAGTCTCCAGCTTCTTGCGGTCACCCCACGAGTATTCGGCAGTGAGGTCCGTTTCCACCATCCCCGGTGCAATGTTCGTTACGCGGATACCGGTTCTGGCCAGTTCTTTTTCCAGACCGGCAGAAATGGCACGGACGGCAAATTTCGTCGCGCTGTAGACCGTGCTGTTCTTCGACACTTCTAGCCCGGCAACTGAACCGACGTTGACGATATGGCCGCTTGAGCGTTCCATCATTGCCGGAAGTACGGAATTGATGCCAAAGAGGACACCTTTTATATTCACGTCGATCATCGTTTCCCAGTCATCCACTTGTCCAGCGGATACTTGTGACGACAGCATATGCCCGGCATTGTTGACGATGATGTCCACCTGCCCGAATTGTTTTTCTGCCCGTTCGATCAGCGATTCAATATCGGCGCGGTTCGTCACATCCGTCTTTACGCTAAGCGCTTTTCCGGCCCCTTCGCGAAGAATATCCTTTTCGACCTCGGCAAGCTTTTCAACTCTGCGTCCAGCGAGCACCACGTTGATGCCTTCCGCTGCAAGTGCCTTGGCAATGCCTGCACCTATACCTGTACCTCCGCCGGTGATGACGGCTGTTTTACCTTTTAATTCTGTCATGAACGTTCATCCTTTCTTGCTGTATCGTTTGAACACTCTATTCTTTATCCTTGAACAGGGTTGTTCAAACCTCGCTGCACGCAATCAGAGCTTTGCGCGTTTTTCGTTCAGTTCAGCTAATTCGCTTTCAATGGCGGCGAGCCGCTTCTCCAACGGGTGCATATTCCCGCCGCCGACACTTTCAAGTTTCTCCAGGTTGTGCTGCAGCTGCATATATTCATCCTTCAATTCCATGATCATCCCATCGATCTGATCTTTATCCATGTGTCAACATCCTTTCTTGAGTCATCAATTGCACCTACAGTGTACCAAAAAACGGCACCTGCTGGAATTCAGCTGGTGCCGCAGTTCAAGAAGATCATCGGGAATTTCGGATTAAATAAGCGATATACAATTCAGCAATATCCTGATAATTTTTTAGATCGACTCTCAAAAGGGATTCAATCTTATTTAACCGGTATCTGAGTGTGTTCGGATGAATATGAAGCGACGCCGCACATGATTTGATGTTCCCGTTATTCTCGAGATATTTTTCCAGCGTACTCGTCAAGTCTTCCCCGGTTTCGGCATCGAAATTGATTAACCCGGACAATTGCTCTTTTTGGTAGTCCGCAAGCAATTCATAGCGCAAATGGCCCAGCAGCTTGATGATGCCTAGGTCATCATAATGGATAATCTGATTGCTGATTGTATCTTTTTTCCCAAGTTTAATGGCCATTTTCGCTTCCTGATATGTCCTGTATAAATAGAGGGGTGAGGGATAGAAGTGTCCGGTTCCGATTATCAAATGATGCTGATTGTCAAGGGATGACAAATGGATTAACAGTCTGTCCGAAATCGTTTTGGCATCCACCGCCGCCGTTTCAAGCTGTTGATTGACAGGCTGGTACAATAACGTGAGCTGACGATCAAAAATAACGGTGATCACGTTCATCTTCTGTTTGATAAAAAAGAGCTCAGCGTATTTTTTGATCAGTAAGAGATCTGCCTGTGCCGTGTGATGCTGGATGATCATCAACTGATACCCGTTGGTGAAATTCCATCCCCAACGCTTCGCCTGTTCATTCATCTCCAGATACGAGTCAAAGTGATTGTGCAATAAATCAAATAAAAACTGTTTTTGATAGTCCTGATCGTTTTCCTGCATTTTGATTTCACTGATCACCCATGGAATCAGGATATCGGAAAATGTCTCGATGAACCGGGATTCTTTTTCGGTCAAAGCCGATGTATGAAGAATGAACAAATAACCCACTGCCCGTTCACGATACAAAAGACCTTTGACCGACAGTTGAATATCCGCATCATAAATGGGATGAATTGATTTTGTTTTCACAGCTTTCTCAAGAAGATTCCCTTTATTACTGATATGTTTCAACGTATCTTCAAATGCGATCGTTTCACTTTGATCCGTTTCAAACAGCACATCGAATCGATCGGTCGTTACGAGAAACTGGATGCCGGCAACGTCTTTAATGATTGTAAGAAATCGATCCATCCCTGCCTGGTTCAATAAACCGAGCGGGACTTCAGGGTATTCATTCAAAAATAGTTCCTGGTCTGTATTCATGGAAAAACCACCTTCATTTCGAGAAATTCACAAATACATCGTTAAAGGCGATGCCCTTCGCACCTGATCCTTTATCCCCCATATCTGTCTCGTAACCCGGGATGAGCTGATTGATTAACATTCTTTGATGACTCTCACTGCCGTGCAGAATCACCACAATGTCCCTTGGCAATGACGGGTTCAGCTTGATCTGACAAGGTATCGTTGCCTGATCATTGTACAGCTTGACAAAATCACCATCAGACAGCCCCTTGTCATTCATCGCTTCCAAAGAAACATAGAGCGTCAAAGATTCGTGATTGGTGAAGGTTTCACTGAAAACCTGCGAATTCAATGAATACAGTGTGTGGGGTGTCAAAAGCCAGTACGGCAGATGGACCGATGGTTTCAAGGAAGGTTTGTATTCCGGCAGGGCAGGGTGACCGTCTTCCCTGGCTGACTCCGAGAAGAATTCAAACTTTCCCGATGGGGTCTTAAAGGTGAAATGTTGCCAGGCAACTGCATCCACTTCTGCTTCTTTAGGTTTTCCGATGAGTTCGGACCAGTGATCAATCTTTAATAAATCATAGATGTCATCATTGAATTCCTGATCGATATAACCTTCGATGGATAGATCATCTTGAAAACGGCTGAAGCCTGGACGCTTTTCATTCAGCAGTTTGGACAATTCACATGCAATCGTAAAGTCACTCTTACTCTCATAATATGGCTCAATCGCCTTTTCGTTAAAGCTGACCAGATGATGCCAGTAGCTTGCAACGACATCTTCCTCTTCAAAAAACGTCGTTGTGGGCAAGACAATATCCGCGTACTTTGCCGTTGCCGTCAGCTGTGTGTCAACGACGACAATCATCGATACTTGTTTCAGCGCTTGTTCAATTGCCTGAACATCGGCATCCTGGGCCATGAAATTCCGTGATGAAACCCACAAAAAATCGACCGGAGGCTTATCGAGCTGTTTGATTGACTCGGCAAATCGGGCAACAGGAATGGAGCGGTTCCGATTTTGATGTTGCCGGTGACTTGTGAACGACCAGGTCGCCTGATGGGCAAAATGGGTCCCGGTACCGATTTTTCCGATATTTCCGGTAAGGGCTGCCAGTGCATTAATGGTCCGGATATTCTGTCCGCCGTTCGTGTGCCTTTGCAGACCAAAGCCTTGCCAAATGAAAACCGGGCCTTTCTCTGCCATCAAATATAACAGTTCGTCAGCAATTTCCGAAGGCAGGTCACAGGCATCAAGCAGTGTCTCCTCAGCTATCCCCTTCAGGTAATTCCGGTATGCTTCAAAGCCCAACGTATGCCGGTTGATAAAATGTTCATCGTACTTCCCTGTTTCGATCAGACGCTTGGCAATTAACGTCGCGAATGCCCCGTCCTCTCCCGGCGGGATTTGAATATACAGATCCGCCCGTTCCGCGGTTTTTGTCAATATCGGGTCAATGACGATGACGGTAGCACCTTTCTCCCGGGCTTCCGTAATGTACTTCAGCATATGAGGCGCGGTCCAGACCGGATTGACACCCCAAAGAATAATCACGTTGGCGTGACGCATATTTGCAGGGTCTGACGTTGTGTAGTCGCCAAAATCGTATAAATGACCGTCAAGTCCAGCAGACCAGCAAGGAGAACCGGTCACTTTCGTGATGGGCCCGATCCCGTTAAAAAACTGATCGACACTGTTATGCACCACACCAAAGTTCCCGGAATATTTTGTTAAACATAAGGATAAGTTCGACTCATACAGATCGTGATTACGGATGATTTCAGCTGCAATCGTTTCGTAGGCTTCCTGCCAGGAAATACGCTCCCACTCCCCACTTCCCCGCTTCACCTGCCGCAACGGGTATTTCAGCCTGGACGGATCATAGACCTGCTTGACATATAAATAAGCCTTTGGACAAAGCTTGCCACTGGTAATTTCATGATCAGGGTCCCCTTCGATTTTCATCAGCCGGTCATCGGCACTGTAGGCAATGATCCCGCAAGAACCGTAGCAGTTTCTCGGACAAGCGTGGTGCGTGATGCGATAATCCTGATTGTTCATCAATTCTTCCTCCTTTCTTCACAGGTTATACACTTTCTCTGATCAATTAGATATATTTCTATTATATACTGAAAGTATGTTAAGAAGTCAGAATCTTTGTACACAGAGGGAGGCCTGACGATTATGATCATGCAAATGGGTTTCAAAGTGGATATCGACCGCTGTATTTCCTGTTCTGCCTGTACTTTGGCCTGTTCCAATGAGCATGTCGAAACAGGCCAGGCAAGACGGCGTTTAAAAACCTTTACAACAACCGTCGAGGACGTGTCGCTCATCCAATTTTCAGTCGGGTGTAATCATTGTAAAAATCCTGCATGCCTCGCCGTCTGTCCGCAACGCTGTTTTAAGAAACGGCGGGACGGCATTGTGTATCACGATCCCTTTAACTGCATCCGTTGCGAAAGTTGCATCGGGGTCTGTCCTTACAACGCGATTTCTATCAATGTGTACAGCGGCAAAGCGGTTAAATGCAATTTCTGCAGTCACAGACTTGAAGAGGGGAAAGATCCTGCCTGTGTTTCAGCCTGCATGACCGGTGCCCTTCAATATACCAATGTATCGGAGGATGCTTCTTTTTCAAATGACGGGAAAGATCAGATCAAAATGATGCAATATACCGAACCGTCCCTCTTGCTGACCATGCCGACACATGAAGTGATTCAGGTAAAACGGTCATTCCGGGGAGCTCCTGGTTAATGTTAAAAGCTGTCGATGAATATCATCAACAGCTTTTTTTGTTTGATTAATCCGCCACTTTTTGTATCAATTCCACCGCGTTAAAATAGCAGATATCCACGCACAATGCGCAGCCGGTGCATTTTGAAGCATCGATGACGGTTTGCGGAAGGGTGGCTTTTGAAGTGTCGGTCCGGATCGCCCTTTCAGGACATAACATCCCGCATGCCTTGCAGTCTTTGCAGGAAGACAATATTTCAGCGGTCACTTGCGGCGTGACTCCCTCTTTTTGAACCTGCTTCTTCCATAAGCGCTTCATTTCACTTGTTGACAGCTTTTTTGGCCCTATTTTCGCTGAGTCCATTCCCGACTGTCTGATAAATCGGAAGATGCTGAAAAGGGATTGTCTTCTCTGTCTGTCGTAGCTTTCTTTGCCTGCCATGACCTGTTTGACGTCATCGGACTGTTTCAATCTTTTCGAATCCATTGAGATCGGCAACGTGCAATTTTTATTACAACTGACACAGGAATCTTCAGGCAAATAATAATAAAAGTTGGCGTGCTCCTCAATGGCCATCCAGATCTCATCGAGGAGATACCCGAAGCTCGGTAGATGCAGCACCGGTGCTTCTGCCAAGTGTAAAGGCGCTCCTGAACAGCTGACAATCAGTTGATCTTCCTTTTCTTTTGTCTCTTCAAATCGTTTAAGAATCTGTTCATACGTCGGGGATTGCCATTCAAATACATTCACCGGACATTGTTTGACACATTGGCCGCATAAAAAGCAATCATCCGCCTCCAGTTTTCCATCACGGATCTGTAGTGCCCCCGCCGGGCAATGGTCCACACAACGGGAGCACTGACTTTTCGATGATAAGTGGTGGAGGCATACTTCATCATGAATGGTTAACAGCTCAAATTGTTTGGTCGTTCCTTCCAATATATCGATCAAATTAACCATTCAATTCACCCCCAGATCAATTCGGTGTGTAAATCTCCAACTCCACAACGGTGTTGTAAAAAATCTCTCTTCCGATGATTTCGCCGGCGAAGACCATGATGAATACAGCCAGTACCAGGATCATTGCCGGTTTCCTCTTCTTCATAAACAGAAACGGCAGCAACAGCACAACCGGTGCAACCCAGCTTAATAATCCTCTCATGACGAACATCGGATGGTTGACAATATTGGATGCGGTCATTTCAATTGCCCCGGATCCTGAGAACATCACGGTGATGTAGAAAAATGAACTCATGGCGTATACAAGGGCCATAACAGGTGCAATTTTCCAGACGTGCCTGTCTTCTTCGTTAAAGAGATAGAAAAAGACACTGACGTAAAGTGGACCTATGATGACTGCACTCATCACAAAGAAGAAAATGGGTGAAAAGTTGTTCCAGGCAGGGAGCGCCGGTAAAACATAGATCATCGCCGATCCCATCACCGCCAGCAGTCCAAACAAGGATGCAATGCCACCGAGCCATTTACGAAGGGTCAGTGCGGGTTTGATCCATGTCCAGACATAAGCAATCATCGTTACAAGCATCAAGGAAAACATCCATATTTCCCGTGTGAGCCAGGAGGTTTGTATATTACTTAATGCGAGAAAGGCCATAAACGGCTGTCCCAGGTGAAATACTGATGCGAGAATCGCAATCACGGCTATGACAAAGATGGACGAGGATAACCATATCCCCAATTTGGGGTTCTGGACCTTATTGAACATATCCAGAATCCAGAGAGTTAATAATGCACCGACGGCTATTTGAGACAGGACGGTGAATAAAACGAGTGGAAGTTCATGCATGTTGTGTCACCCCTTTAAATTTTTTTCACGATGAACGGTTTTATGAACCGGGTTGTCGGTTCTGTGATTCTGTAATCCGGAAAACCAGGCAGGGAACGGTCCGTTTGGAGACCGAAACTGTCCACATCCACATAATAAATGGCCTGCGTCGGGCAGCTGCTGATGCATGCCGGCTGTTTGCCTTCTTCAAGCCGTTCATAACAGAAATGACACTTGCTCACTTTTTTCGTTTCCTGATCAAATTGAGGGATGTTATACGGGCAGGCATAAATACACATTTCACATCCAATACAGCGGTCTTCGTGATGAATCACGATGCCATCTTCCCGTTTCTCATAGGCGTTGGTTGGACACGCCTCCTTACACGAGGGAATGTCACAGTGGTTACAGGCAAGCGACATCGTTGTTCTCGTCGCTTCCCCGTATGCGTCTTCCTGGATATCATACACTTTACGCCAGGATATTTTAGGGTTTAACTGATTATAGTTTTTGCACGCCATCGAGCAGGAATGACATCCGATACATCGATCGCTGTCTACTACGAAGCCCATTTTCATGCTGATCATCCTCCTTCTTAAAGTTTCGTAATGTTGACAAAGTTGTCATGAAACGAAATGCCTGGCATGCCGGTTGCTTTTGCTCCCATATCTGCCGGAATGGCTTTGACGGTGTAGTTGACATTGTAGTCATGATTCTTAAACCATCCTTGATACATGACCAGTTCATTCGGTCTGATCGTCCGGGTGATTTTAGCTGGTGCTTTCACGTAGCCGATCTCGTTATGCACTTTAATCAGATCACCCGCCTGGATCCCGAATTCATTGGCTAAATCCGGATGAATCTCGACCATCGGCTCGTTATGAAGATCTTCCATCCAATCGAGATTCTGAAATTGACTGTTAATATTGAATTTCGAGTGCGGTGTCAAAAGCCGGTAAGGGTAATTCGATGGCGCCTGCATTTCTTCAACATAAACCGGCAGTGGATGATGTCCAAAATTCTCAGCTTCTTCTGAAAAGAATTCGTATTTGCCGGATGGTGTTCTGAAATCACCATTTTCCCAGGCTACTTCTTTGTTTTTCATTTTAGCCGGGCCGTCCTTGAGATCAGTCCAGTCATTCAGTCCAAAACTTTCAAGAAGTGTTTCATTGAACTCTTTTCCTACCCAATCTTCCATATCGCCTGAGGTTGGATAAGTGCATGAACCCGGTGATAATTCATTCATTTTTTCCGATAATCCCATCGCAATTTCAACATCACTTTTCGATTCATACAATGGTTCAATCGCCCGCTCATTATAGGTCATCCAGTAATGCCAGTAGCTCACATTGACCCCTGGTGTTTCAAACGGTGTGGTTACCGGAAGGACTATATCTGAAAGCTTGACGGTCTCAGTCATGAACAGATCGGCCGTAACAACGAAATCCATCTCATGGAATGCTTTTTTGATCAGTGTCGTTTCAGGGTCCTGAGATACCGGATTTCTCCCGGCAATCCAGAGCATTTTGATCGGTGGATCATCTGCCGACAGAATTTCAGCGGCGAAATTATTCATATTGATCGGTCGATTTGCTTCACCCACAGTACCTTCCGGTGGTTCCATGACCATGGCATGGTAGTTGAATCCCCAGGAATCGAGCTGTGCATAATTTGCTCCTCCACCTTTAATGCCGACATTGCCGGTGATTGCAGCCAATGCATCGATGGCTCTTACATTCTGACCTCCGTTTGTATGGCGCTGCATGCCATATCCGATCCAGATATTCGCAGGCTTCGTGGTGGCATATTCTCTGGCCAGCTTTTCAATGACATCAACAGCCACACCTGTTTTTTCAGAAGCCCATTCAACAGTAATGTTGTTCTCGAGATACGAGAAGAATTCGAGATAGCCCTTGGCATTTTTTTGCAGCCAGGCGAGGTCATACAGCCCTTCGTCGAGAATGTGTTTCGCCATTCCGAGTGCCAGTGCACCGTCCGTGCTTGTTTTAATCTGGACATATTCATGGGCTTTACCGGCAGTGTTGGTGAGGATTGGATCAATTGCGACGACTTTTGCTCCATTTGACTTCGCTTCCTCGATGAAGTTCATTGAATGAACGGCGTTCCAGGCGGGATTCACACCCCACAGGATCAAATGTTTCGCGTGCACGATCTGTTCCGGATCACTGTTGACAATGGTGCCGAAATCAAAGGTCTGTGCATCGATCCCTGCCGGCCAGCAAGGTGTTCCTGTCGCGATACTGTGATAACCGAGACTCGCCATCGTTCCTTCGATGCCGTAACGCAGGATGTCAAAATTACCGGAGTACTTATTCAGGCAGATCGGAAATGTGCTGCCGTATTCTTCTTTGATGGCCAGTATCTTGTTGGCAATTTCGGTATAGGCCTCATCCCATGAAATTCTCTCCCAGTCGCCGCTGCCTCTGCCATTTTGTTTCATCGGGTATTTGATCCGGTCAGGAGAATAAACGGTTCGCGGATACACATTACCCTTTACGCAAATGTTGCCGTTCGTATACGTGTTCTGAGGATTTCCTTCCACATATTTGATCACGCCGTCTTCCACGGTGGTTAACATCGAACACGTATCAAAGCAGTTTCTCGGACAGGCATTTTGGAAAATTTGTGTATCCACTGCCTGACTGGCAGATGTTTCTTTCAACCCGTTGAAGAAAAAATTTGTGCTTCCTGCGCCAACTCCTGCCAAGACTCCGGTAGCCACTGCACCTTTTATAAACGTTCTTCTCTTTAAATTCATTTTAAGACCCACCTTTCCATTCGTTCTCTGCATCTGAAATGTCCTTTTCAATAACCTGACGCATTATTGAGGCCCAGGCCCTGCAAATCTCTGTTTCCGCCTGTTCTTCCACTTCCGTTAAATGCGCTTCATACCATTTGGAGAGATGCGCTTTTAAAAATTGCCTGATTCGTCTTCTTTCCTGATGATCTGCCAACGCTCGATGGTATAAATAAGACATGAATTCCAGCTCAAAAGCGATGTGATCCTCCGGGAATTTACCTTTACCATTAATTTCAACACCGCACATCTCATAAAATCTTCTGACTTTCAATGTGGATTCTGCCATGATCAGACGATCCTGGTTCACGTAAACGGATTCATATGGCGGTACTTTCAATTGATCGGGACCGATGAACAGTTTCGTAAAATCGAAAACAGCTGACTTTAATTGATCATTGGAGCTTTGTTCAAGGATTTTCAAATCTGCTTCAATGGCCAGTTCTTCTGTGACTGCGAAGTCTCTCAGCATGTCAATCGCCAGCTGCAGCTCTTCCTGGTTCCAAAGCTGATTATGGTAATAGGCTGAAAAAATCATATACGCTTTCTTTTTGTCTTCTGCTTGGGCTACATTAAATATTGGGTCCTGGTGAACCTTCATCTTCGTCCTCCTCCTCATCATCCTCTTCTTCCATTTCTTCTAACAATTCTTCTATGTCTTCATCGGTCAGATCATCAAGTTCCATTGGCTGAACACCGTTTTCAAGTTCTTCCTCCGTTAACTTGTACTCCACGTCCAATACCTGATCGACCTCACCCTGGAAATCTTCATTCATGGTACCGCTCTCATAATTGCTTGTATCCTCGTCATTATTACAAGCGACTGACAGGACACTGAATAGCATCAGCAATGCGACGAAAAATTTGGTTTTCATTGTGCCTTCCTCCTTTGTTTGTTCAACTCGTAACATAAGATTGGTCGGTAAATCCCCTTACACTAAGTATAAGTGATCGCAAACATTGTCGAATTGTATCTTTTTCTAAAGATGAAGGCATTCCATTGTACAAAATTCCAATCCTCAATATAAAAACGGCACCCGCTGAAAAAATCAGCAGATGCCGTAAGGAAAAGACTTTATTCTTTTTTCGTATGGGTCCAGTTGTAAATGAAGGTTGCCATTACTTTTGCAAAATCGACGAGTTCATCAATGTCGACGGATTCATTGACACTGTGCGCTTCCGTTAACTCACCGGGTCCATACAAGGCAGTAGGAATCCCCGCTTCAGCAAGCCATCCACCATCGGTAACCGTCGGGGACGTGTCCTGCACAGGCGCTTGACTCAGGACGGATTGATGGGCTTTCGACAGCGCCTTGACGCCCTGGTGATCCGGGTCCACTTCGAATGCAGGAAAGATTTCGCCCCGGTCTTCGATCATGGACTCTCCGCCCCAATCAAACCGGGGTGGATGATCTTTCAGCCACGGATCCGCGCTTGCGGCATTCAGGAGATGTTCTTCAACTTCTTTACAGATGTCTTCCGTAGATTCATTCGGATAAAAGTGCACCGTAATCCACAATTTACACTCATCTGCAATAAAAGCCGCATGTCTTCCCCCTTCGATGACCGCGGGATTGATGGTGTTCGTTCCCGGCGGATAGCCTGGATAATGCTTCGAAACTGCCCAGTGGCGCTCCAGGGTCTGCAGGCTCTCGATCATCACCATCATCTTCTCGATGGCGCTTGCCCCCTGGTGCATGCCGCCCGCCCGCATGAATCATCTGTCTCCGGTTTGCATCATGATACGTCTGGGGATCTTTGATCGTGATCCAGCCGGTGACAACACCGCCCTGCCCCTGGATATGCAGGTGACTGGTATCAACGACAAGAGCGAAGTCTGCCGTGTATCCCCGCCTGCAGCACTGCAGTGTACCCGCCTCGCCAACCTCTTCTCCAATCACCGATTGAAAGATCACATCTCCGGACAGTTCGATCCCTTGTTCATGGAACAGTCGCAGAACAAATAAGGAAGCAGCAAGTCCACCTTTCATATCAGCCGCACCTCGTCCCATGAGCCGGTTCTCTTTCACGATGGGATCAAACGGGTCTGTCTCCCAGTTTTCGTCAGGTCTGACTTCTGCCACGTCCATATGGCCATTGATGATCAAGCTTTGAAAATGGCTGGAATCATGACCTTTTTTGGTACCGACGACATTGGGATCGTTTGGGTACACATCCCATTTTTCAGTCGTAAACGCACAGTCGTTTAAATAGTCCTGTACAAAAGCTTGGGCATCTGCGGTGTTTCTGGCAGGTGGAGCAGGGGTTTCATACGAAATTAACTTTTTGGCCAGTGTGATCATGTCTTCTTTTTTGGCATCAATGTCTTTTAACACTTGTTCCAGGCGTCCCTCTTGCACCATCCACACTCACTCCTTAAATAGAATGATCATACAAAAAACTTCTTCTGCGAAGAGAAGAAGTTTTGTCAGTTTATGAGCTGATGAGTGGTAACGGCTGCACTCAATCAATCCGGACACTTCTTCCCTCCGCCAGTGTTAACTGGATCAGGTGACTAAGGGTCAAGACGATCGTCTTTCTCAGCTGATATTCAGCTCCCCCAAAGTGGCTTTCAAATCATATGCTGTTGTTCATTCATTTTTATCATAGTACTCTTGATAATGCAACTTTGCCCTGGAACTTATGATTTCATCATTCTAAGGTGATCAATATTGTTTCCATGGATCACTGTTATTGCATCAAGATGCTTAATTTTACAATGGCATCAATCCTGATGAATCAGTGTATCCGGTTCATAAGCAGCCCATGCAAACCAGAAGGTGTCCAGTTTGAATGGCACTGCCGTGAGCTTTGCTCCTTCTTTGGGTCCTGAGATGGCTTCGCCAAAGAAATTCCAGACGGAATCCGTCTGTTCATCGTTGATTTGTTCACCATCATGATAGAAATCCAGAACCTCCCCATCCACTTCGCTGAAGAAAACATTCGTGCTACCGACTTCTTTGCCTGCAGCGAGATCCGCACTGTCAAGGCCGGAAGCCGTCCCTTCCTGGAAGAACAATACCACCGGTTCATCCAATTCCGTATCATTCAATACGCCGTGACGGGCTACGGAATCCATCAAATAAGCCTTGGCCTGTCCTGAAACTTCAACGGCTACAATCCTCTCCTTAGGAGCATAGGTGCCATCGATTTCACCGGAAAACAAAAAGGGTGGTTCATCTGCTTCGTCATATCCGACATAAGGATTCTGACCGTAATTCCGATCAAAAGAGGTCTCGCGCGATAAGACGAGTCCTTTTGGATATATTTCTGTAAACTCGTTCCAGGAAACGATCGAACTCGGTATGATGTCCAGGTGATTTCCTTCCAGATCGCCACCCAATGCCTCCCCGCCAAAATGTGCCCAGAGTGTATGCGTCTGCCGGTCATACATTAACAAAGAACCCTGATGAAGGTAGCCGGTTGTCCCGAAATCCAAAACCTGTTCATTCATTTCCCTTTTGAAAGAAAACGACGAATTACATAAAGGACAGAAAGTGACCGTTACAGGAATATCCTGAATCGTATCATTGACGATTTCATGCCACATCAGGATTTGTAATGGATAGGCCCTCGCCTCCCCTTCGACTTCAACCCAGATAACAGGTTCGTTTGGTTCAAGCCACTGATCGGCTTCATCTGCCTCAACAAAGCGCGGATGATCAATCGCAGGAATGCCTTCAGGAGGCGGACCTCCTTCCAGCAGTTCTTCTGCCACCTCTGCAGGTAAATCATTGATCTTTTCATTTAAATCTTCCACAGTCAAAAAGGTTCCGTCCGTTGAAGCCTGGTCAGTTTGCGTCAGGTCATCAGCTGCATCCTGATTTGCCCCTTCATTAACTTCCTCAGATGGCACGCCAGTCAATTGAGCGAAAATCACAAAAATCCCGGCCATCAAAAGGATACCTGTTAAGGTGTAAAGAAACGGTTTACGCATCGTCAGAACCCTCCTTTTTATCACGTGCGTCGTTTGGCCTTAGTATACATGCATTCCGAACGTGATTCTGTAGCTCAGCTTACAAAGCTGTTATTCCCGATGAATACCGGTCTTTGGAAACGAAAAAAACGGCCCCCGTTTATCCAAATGGGTTCCGTTCTCTCATACTCATGACATTGACTTTCCATCATCAGCCGGAAATCTGGTGCCTGCGGTTTTCCTCGCCGATTCATAGACCTTCATCACTTCGCAGGAATAGTCGAGCAGCCTGTAGCAGGTGTCGTAATTCTCCTCGGTCAACAGCGTCTTAAAAGCCATCAGTTCATAATGCATTCTGTTACTGATATTCTGGTCATTAAAACGAACGCTTTCTTTCCCTTTTTCATGAAGAATAACCGCTTCACAGACATTGGTACTGCTTTCCACGTGCAAGTATCCTTTTTCCCCTTGAATCAATGCATAATTCAGACTGTCTGTATCCTTCGCTCCCGTGCAATGAACGACTTTACCCGGATATGTCATCACCAGTACACCGGAGGTATCAATGCCATTGGCATGCTGATTGGCTATATATTTTACCGAATCAGGCGATCCAAACAGGTTCATGACAAAATGCAGATTGTAAATGTTGATATCCGCCAGTGCCCCACCGGAAAATGCCGGATTGAATACGTTCGGGGTCTCTCCTGCAAGAAGTTTATCGTACCGGCTGGAATACTGGCTGTAATTGCATTGGACCAGTTTAATTTCACCGATCTTTGGTAAAAGATCCTTAACCACTTGATAGTTCGGCAGATGAATGGTGGTGATCGCTTCAAACAGCATCAGGCCCTTTTCTTTTGCCAGCTCCCGGAGTTCTGCCGCTTCTTTTGCTGTCGATGTAAATGGTTTTTCACAAATGACATGCTTCCCGTATTCCAGGGCTTCCTGTGTATGTAAAGCGTGCAGGCTGTTTGGGGAAGCCACATAAACCACATCGATCTCTGAGTCTGATAAAAAATCTTTCAGATCTGTGTAAATGCTGCCAACCTGAAATTTGTCAGCCAATGGCCTGGCAGATGCCTCTTTCCGCGAAAACATGGCGATACATTCCATCCCGTCAATGTCCAAAACCGCGGACATGAATCGGTCAACGATAAATCCAGTACCAATGGTTCCGATATTCATGAATGATTCCTCCCGTCCTGCAATATATAATCCTCAATTTAAAACACCTGCCTGTTCCACAGACAACTTGCGTAATGACGCTCTTTACAGTATAACAAAAAACTGCAAACGCATTTGGAATCACGTTTGCATCAGTCTTTGACCTGTCAATTATTTTGGAATTTTCAGCACCTGACCGACCCTGATCAGGTTAGGGTTTGTTATCTTATTGGCTGCAGCAATTTTCGATACGCTTGTGTTGTGACGAATCGCAATTCGATACAGTGTATCTCCCGGTTTAACGGTGTATGTTACGTTGGCAGGTGCCTTGTCATCCGGCTTTAATTTCAGGACCTGACCGACAGAAATCAAGTTGGGATTTTTAATATTATTTAAAGATACAAGCTGAATTACCGTCGTATTGTTCTTCGCAGCAATACTGAACAGTGTATCCCCTGATTTCACCGTATATGTTGTTTTTGAAACAGAAGGAGCAATAATCAGGACCTGACCGATCTTCAGCAGGTTCGGATTACTGAGTTTGTTTAAGGAAGTGAGTGTGGAAACAGTTGTATTATGTCTTCTGGCAATGCTGTAGAGTGTATCCCCGGCCTTCACTGTGTATGTTTTACCCGATACAGAAGAAGATTCAATCTTTAACAGTTCAGACACCGTGACAAATTTATAGCCTTTTGCTTTCAACTGCTTAATGATTTCCGGCAAAGCAGCAGGAGTTCCACTGGCCCCAGCCCCAGTATGCATGAGCACGATGGATCCGGGTGTAATATTATTGACGACTTTATTAACAATCTGAGTCTTTGATACGCCTTTCCAATCGACCGTATCAATATTCCATTGAATCGTATACGGATAGCCCGCGTTTCCAACACCGGTCAGTACTGCGTTATTCGAAGCCCCAAAAGGCGCCCGGAAAATCGGCTTTGTGGACTTGCCCGTTACCTGTTTGGCAAGTGCTTCGGTTTTATCCAATTCGGCTTTCATTTGGGAGGCAGTCAGCTTTGTGAAATAGGGATGAGTATAGGAGTGGTTGCCAATCTGATGGCCCTGATCAGTTATTTTTTTGATGCTTGCGGGGTGGTCTTTTAAACCGGTACCGGTAAGAAAGAACGTGGCTTTAACGTTATTCGATTGTAAGGTATTCAATATCTTATTAATGTTCGTGCCATCCGAACCGTCATCAAATGTCAGCGCGACAACTTTCTGGGTGGTATTGCCTTTTGTAATGAATTTGGAACTTGCCGCCTCTGCAGTTTCTGGAGAATAAGACCAGACTGTCATAAACAACAAAACCAGTGCCAGTAAGAGTTTGAGAAATTTTTTCATCATTTCCTCACCCTTTCTTGTCATAATGCTGAATGTTTCAGCATATGTACATAAAGCTACCTGATTTGTTCTTAAAAAAGATGTTCCACCTGATTTAATTGTACTGCCGAATCCTAAAAGGGTACAGATTATTATTATCTATTATTTTCTTTATTCTTCAATATTGTTAGTTTTACTGACATGAGTATATTTACTCTCTTCAATTCCAGAGATTTTTCATTCAATGACCTTCACTGATCAGAAGCATCCTGAATCGATTTCGTCCTGATCGGCCTGCAGCAACGCATTTAAGGCATGCAAGTAGAATCCGGTTAAAATACATGATATTTATTTGCTTAACTTCTTTCTCAACCAGGTTTTAAAGACTATTTTCCAGCTATTCCCCTGCCAGCTCTGCCCCTAAAAGAATATATTATTATCATTATGATATATGCAAAAAACAGGGAAAAATCTGTGCATCACTTACGGCAAAATAAAAAGAAACGCTGACAAAGCAGCGTTCCCGGAAAGAAGTATATAATATAGAGATCTTTTTAGAATGGTACCGGTGGTCGGGCTCGAACCGACACTCCTGTGAGGGAACGGGATTTTGAGTCCCGCGCGTCTACCAATTCCGCCACACCGGCTTAATGGAATTAAAATATGGAGGCGGCAACCGGATTTGAACCGGTGATGGAGGTTTTGCAGACCTCTGCCTTACCACTTGGCTATGCCGCCCTGGAAAAATGGAGCGGGAAACGGGATTCGAACCCGCGACCCCCACCTTGGCAAGGTGGTGCTCTACCACTGAGCTATTCCCGCATATATGGCAGGGGTAGCAGGATTCGAACCTGCGGTACACGGGATCAAAACCCGATGCCTTACCGCTTGGCTATACCCCTAAATGAAAGTACAGATTATGGGGCGGCTGATGGGAATCGAACCCACGAATGCCGGAATCACAATCCGGTGCGTTAACCACTTCGCCACAACCGCCATAAACACACTCAGTCATTATAGCATAAAAAATGGTGGAGGGGGAGGGATTCGAACCCCCGAACCCGTAGGGAGCGGATTTACAGTCCGCCGCGTTTAGCCACTTCGCTACCCCTCCGAATGAAAATGGTGCTGGCCAGAGGACTTGAACCCCCAACCTACTGATTACAAGTCAGTTGCTCTACCAATTGAGCTAGGCCAGCACTAATGGTGGCTCAGGACGGAATCGAACCGCCGACACACGGATTTTCAGTCCGTTGCTCTACCGACTGAGCTACTGAGCCTGAACATAAAAATGGCGGTCCCGACCGGGATCGAACCGGCGATCTCCTGCGTGACAGGCAGGCATGTTAACCGCTACACCACGGGACCTTTTAAATTACGAACGTTAATTATGTAATGAACCGAATAAAATTGGTTGCGGGGGGCGGATTTGAACCACCGACCTTTGGGTTATGAGCCCAACGAGCTACCAGACTGCTCCACCCCGCGGCAATATAAATGAATCTTTTAAAAAATAATGGTGGAGGATGACGGGCTCGAACCGCCGACCCCCTGCTTGTAAGGCAGATGCTCTCCCAACTGAGCTAATCCTCCAAATATAGATGGTGACCCGTACGGGACTCGAACCCGTGTTACCGCCGTGAAAGGGCGGTGTCTTAACCGCTTGACCAACGGGCCGTAAATAATGGCGGAGTGCGAGGGATTCGAACCCTCGATACGGGTTAAAACCGTATACACGATTTCCAATCGTGCTCCTTAAGCCGCTCGGACAGCACTCCGGAATGGCTCCACAGGTAGGATTCGAACCTACGACCGATCGGTTAACAGCCGATAGCTCTACCACTGAGCTACTGTGGAACAATGTGCCTGGCGACGTCCTACTTTCACAGGGGGACAGCCCCCAACTATCATCGGCGCTGAAGAGCTTAACTTCCGTGTTCGGCATGGGAACGGGTGTGACCTCTTCGCTGTCGCCACCAGACTATGGTTGAGTGTGACCACTCAAAACTGAATAACGCCTATGACGGGGATCATGAATCCGTGTCTTTCCTTCGTACATTAACTTACTTCGCTTAACGTTGGTTAAGCCCTCGATCGATTAGTATCACTCAGCTCCGCATATCGCTATGCTTCCACACGTGACCTATCTACCTCATCGTCTCTGAGGGATCTTACTCACCGAAGTGATGGGAAATCTCATCTTGAGGGGGGCTTCATGCTTAGATGCTTTCAGCACTTATCCCGTCCACACGTAGCTACCCAGCGATGCTCCTGGCGGAACAACTGGTACACCAGCGGTGTGTCCATCCCGGTCCTCTCGTACTAAGGACAGCTCCTCTCAAATTTCCTGCGCCCGCGACGGATAGGGACCGAACTGTCTCACGACGTTCTGAACCCAGCTCGCGTGCCGCTTTAATGGGCGAACAGCCCAACCCTTGGGACCTACTTCAGCCCCAGGATGCGACGAGCCGACATCGAGGTGCCAAACCTCCCCGTCGATGTGGACTCTTGGGAGAGATTAGCCTGTTATCCCCAGGGTAGCTTTTATCCGTTGAGCGACGGCCCTTCCATACGGTGCCGCCGGATCACTAAGCCCGACTTTCGTCCCTGCTCGACCTGTATGTCTCGCAGTCAAGCTCCCTTATGCCTTTGCACTCTGCGAATGATTTCCAACCATTCTGAGGGAACCTTTGGGCGCCTCCGTTACTCTTTAGGAGGCGACCGCCCCAGTCAAACTGCCTACCAGACACTGTCCCTGAACCGGATCACGGTTCGAGGTTAGAATTTCAGTACAGCAAGGGTAGTATCCCACCATTGCCTCCACCGAAGCTGGCGCTCCGGTTTCCAAGGCTCCTACCTATCCTGTACAAGCTGTACCAAAATCCAATATCAAGCTGCAGTAAAGCTCCATGGGGTCTTTCCGTCCTGTCGCGGGTAACCTGCATCTTCACAGGTAATATAATTTCACCGGGTCTCTCGTTGAGACAGTGCCCAAATCGTTGCACCTTTCGTGCGGGTCGGAACTTACCCGACAAGGAATTTCGCTACCTTAGGACCGTTATAGTTACGGCCGCCGTTTACTGGGGCTTCAATTCAGAGCTTCTCCAAAAGGATAACCCCTCCTCTTAACCTTCCAGCACCGGGCAGGTGTCAGCCCCTATACTTCGCCTTGCGGCTTCGCAGAGACCTGTGTTTTTGATAAACAGTCGTTTGGGCCTATTCACTGCGGCTCCCCCAGGCTGTTCACCCTGGGGAGCACTCCTTCTCCCGAAGTTACGGAGTCATTTTGCCGAGTTCCTTAACGAGAGTTCTCCCGCGCGTCTTAGAATTCTCATCCCGCCTACCTGTGTCGGTTTGCGGTACGGGCACCTGTTTCCTCGCTAGAGGCTTTTCTTGGCAGTGTAGAATCAGGAACTTCGCTACTTAATTCACTCGCGATCACAGCTCAACCTTACGGTTACGGGATTTGCCTCATAACCAGCCTCACTGCTTCGACGCACACGTCCAGCGGTGCGCTTACCCTATCTTCCTGCGTCCCCCCATTGCTCAAATGGAAACGTGGTGGTACAGGAATATCAACCTGTTTGCCATCGCCTACGCTTTTCAGCCTCGGCTTAGGACCCGACTAACCCTGAGCGGACGAGCCTTCCTCAGGAAACCTTAGGCTTTCGACGGAGGGGATTCTCACCCCTCTTTTCGCTACTCATACCGGCATTCTCACTTCTAAGCGCTCCACATGTCCTTGCGGTCATGCTTCTACGCCCTTAGAACGCTCCCCTACCCCGAACACCCGAAGGTGTTCAGCCATAGCTTCGGTGATACGTTTAGCCCCGGTACATTTTCGGCGCAGAGTCACTCGACCAGTGAGCTATTACGCACTCTTTCAATGATGGCTGCTTCTAAGCCAACATCCTGGTTGTCTAAGCAACTCCACATCCTTTTCCACTTAACGTATACTTGGGGACCTTAGCTGATGGTCTGGGCTGTTTCCCTCTTGACTACGGATCTTAGCACTCGCAGTCTGACTCCCGAGGATAAGTATTTGGCATTCGGAGTTTGACTGAATTCGGTAATCCTGTAGGGACCCCTAGTCCAATCAGTGCTCTACCTCCAATACTCTTCCCTCGAGGCTAGCCCTAAAGCTATTTCGGGGAGAACCAGCTATCTCCAGGTTCGATTGGCATTTCACCCCTACCCACACCTCATCCCCGCACTTTTCAACGTGCGTGGGTTCGGGCCTCCATTCAGTGTTACCTGAACTTCACCCTGGACATGGGTAGATCACCTGGTTTCGGGTCTGCAACCACGTACTTATTCGCCCTGTTCAGACTCGCTTTCGCTGCGGCTCCGCCTCTTCAGCTTAACCTTGCACGTGATCACAACTCGCCGGTTCATTCTACAAAAGGCACGCTGTCACCCATTAACGGGCTCCAACTACTTGTAGGCACACGGTTTCAAGATCTGTTTCACTCCCCTTCCGGGGTGCTTTTCACCTTTCCCTCACGGTACTGGTTCACTATCGGTCACTAGGAAGTATTTAGCCTTGGGAGATGGTCCTCCCGGATTCCGACGGGGTTTCACGTGACCCGCCGTACTCAGGATCCACTCCGGAGGAGGGAACGTTTCGGCTACAGGGCTTTTACCTTGTCCCGCGGACCTTTCCAGGTCGCTTCACCTACGCTCTCTCTTTGTAACTCCAATGGAGTGTCCTACAACCCCGAAAGGCAAGCCTTTCGGTTTGGGCTGTTTCCGTTTCGCTCGCCGCTACTCAGGAAATCGCTTTTGCTTTCTCTTCCTCCGGGTACTAAGATGTTTCAGTTCCCCGGGTCTGCCTGCCATTACCCTATGGATTCAGGTATGGCTCCCATCCCATTACGGATGGTGGGTTCCCCCATTCGGAAATCTCCGGATCAACGCTTACTTACAGCTCCCCGAAGCATATCGGTGTTCGTCCCGTCCTTCATCGGCTCCTAGTGCCAAGGTATCCACCGTGCGCCCTTTCTTGCTTAACCATTTCCTGTGTTCCCACAGGCTTTCTTTGGCGTCGTTTTAACCTTAACGTTTGAATTCAAGACACTCGGTTCCTCTCCATTTTGAATAGGATTCATAATAGATGATTCACCGGTGATTCATGATGTTTCGTCATTTCGTTATTCAGTTTTCAAAGGTCACTGAAGAGGATTAACCCTTCAAAACTAAACAAAAACCAGAGGCAAAAGTAAAAAGGTTGAGCTTATCTGAAAACCGGAGGTTTCCAGCAAGTCTCCTTAGAAAGGAGGTGATCCATCCGCACCTTCCGGTACGGATACCTTGTTACGACTTCACCCCAATCATCTGTCCCACCTTCGGCGGCTGGCTCCCTAAGGTTACCTCACCGACTTCGGGTGTTACAAACTCTCGTGGTGTGACGGGCGGTGTGTACAAGGCCCGGGAACGTATTCACCGCGGCATGCTGATCCGCGATTACTAGCAATTCCGGCTTCATGCAGGCGAGTTGCAGCCTGCAATCCGAACTGAGAATGGCTTTATGGGATTGGCTCCACCTCGCGGCTTCGCGACCCATTGTACCATCCATTGTAGCACGTGTGTAGCCCAGGTCATAAGGGGCATGATGATTTGACGTCATCCCCACCTTCCTCCGGTTTATCACCGGCAGTCACCTTAGAGTGCCCAACTGAATGCTGGCAACTAAGATCAGGGGTTGCGCTCGTTGCGGGACTTAACCCAACATCTCACGACACGAGCTGACGACAACCATGCACCACCTGTCACTCTGTCCCCCGAAGGGGAAAACCCAGTCTCCTGGATGTTCAGAGGATGTCAAGACCTGGTAAGGTTCTTCGCGTTGCTTCGAATTAAACCACATGCTCCACTGCTTGTGCGGGCCCCCGTCAATTCCTTTGAGTTTCAGCCTTGCGGCCGTACTCCCCAGGCGGAGTGCTTAATGTGTTAACTTCGGCACTAAGGGTATCGAAACCCCTAACACCTAGCACTCATCGTTTACGGCGTGGACTACCAGGGTATCTAATCCTGTTTGCTCCCCACGCTTTCGCGCCTCAGCGTCAGTTGTAAGCCAGAAAGTCGCCTTCGCCACTGGTGTTCCTCCACATATCTACGCATTTCACCGCTACACGTGGAATTCCACTTTCCTCTCTTACACTCAAGTCCCCCAGTTTCCAATGACCCTCCACGGTTGAGCCGTGGGCTTTCACATCAGACTTAAGAGACCGCCTGCGCGCGCTTTACGCCCAATAATTCCGGACAACGCTTGCCCCCTACGTATTACCGCGGCTGCTGGCACGTAGTTAGCCGGGGCTTTCTCGTGAGGTACCGTCAAGGTGCCGCCTTATTCAAACGGCACTTGTTCTTCCCTCATAACAGAACTTTACGATCCGAGAACCTTCATCGTTCACGCGGCATTGCACCGTCAGGCTTTCGCCCATTGCGGATGATTCCCTACTGCTGCCTCCCGTAGGAGTCTGGGCCGTGTCTCAGTCCCAGTGTGGCCGATCACCCTCTCAGGTCGGCTACGCATCGTCGCCTTGGTGAGCCCTTACCTCACCAACCAGCTAATGCGCCGCGGGCCCATCCTGCAGTGAGAGGACGAATCCCCTCTTTTACGTAGGTACCATGCGATACTTACGGTCATCCGGTATTAGCCTCGTTTTCACGAGGTTGTCCCGGTCTGCAGGGCAGGTTGCCCACGTGTTACTCACCCGTCCGCCGCTCATTCCACTGACGTCCACCCGAAGGCTTCTGTTAGCTTCCTGCGCTCGACTTGCATGTATTAGGCATGCCGCCAGCGTTCGTCCTGAGCCAGGATCAAACTCTCCGATAAAGTGTGGCGTCCAATGCCTCAGGCATTTTCTTCCGCGTTCATCTGAAGTTTGATGCGCTAGCATCATACCAATGTTGATGACACATTGGATTTCATTGACGGGATATCTTATTCATATATCCCACTTCTTTTGCTTGGTTTTTTGTTTAGTTTTCAAAGGTCAAAATGTTTCATGTCGTTTTTGGCGACTTCATTATCATAACACTTCTTCAAATTTAAAGTCAATTACTTTTTTGAGAAAGTTTTATGTTTGTGAAGCTCGTTTTCAGCGACGATTTAAAATATATCATGTGTCGAAGTAAGATTCAATAGGAAAAAGAAAAAAGCTCTCATTTTAAAAAATGAAAGCTTTTTTCTTCACATTTACTTGTCATAGACATAATAGCGATGGAAGATCTGCTTGCCTTTTGTTTCCTCTTTTTGAATATCAACAATACCTTTATCAACGAGGAATTCGATCATGATTCCCAGATCCAGAGAATATTCACCAATCGCCACTTCTTCTTTTAATTCCTGAATCGTCCAGGCTCCGTCGCGACGGTTCATCAGATCCAGTAAGTGCCGGCTTCCAAGAGACGTCTTCCTGGAGACTTCAAATTCATTTGCGATCATCAGAAGTTCAAGACGTTTGTCCAATGGTTCTGACCCTGCAATTAATTCGGAATACAGCTTATGAATCTCCGGCTCGATTTCCCTGACCTGCTGCCATACAGTAATTTCCGGATAGAAACCGTGTTCTATGACGGAAAGTCGCGCCAAATGATGAAGGGCATGAACAATATGATTGTATGCATCCAGATAATCACCTGAATAGAACAGCGTCTTCCCGTCCGTATAACGCCTGATTAACTTGGAAAATTCCACACCGATCTTCACTAATCGTTCCTCTTCCGGGAAATGGTTCATTTCCGAGCGGAAGTTCTTCAAATAGTCATTCCGGTCAAAAACGACAGTTCCATTCATCAGCCAATCAACAACTCGGCGATTAGACATATTTAATAGCCATTCCTTCAGTTGTTTCTCTGTTACCAGGTGCATGGCTACTTTTTCTCCATCATATTCATAATGTTTAATTTCCCACTCGGAAGAGCGCTCTGACACAACAATAAATAATACATAGTCAAAATAATCCGTATTTGCATCTTTACGCTCCCGCTTATCCACCTTGATGATTCCGAGGGTTTCATCATCAGATGTCCGGTCCTGGTAGAGTTCTCTCAAAAAACTTTCCATTATAGCATTCAACTCCTGATTTAAATTCATCCTGAGCTACCTGTCTTTAGGTCCCTGATTCTACATGTTCGACAAAAACATTAAAAATCCTTTCAATGAATGAAAATTAAAGCAGAAAAAAACTGATTGTGCTATAATTTCAAGCGTACAGGGAGGGATTCATATGGCATTAAAATATACGAATAAAATAAATCGGATTCGCACATTTGCTTTAATGATGGTGTTCGGCGGGATCATGATTATGTACTTGGGACTCTTCTTTCAAACAAGTCCATTTATGATGACACTGTTAATGATTATCGGGTTTCTGTCCGTGATCGGCAGCTCCGTCGTGTACTTCTGGATAGGAATGCTCTCAACAAGAGCGGTAATCGTCACGTGCCCGACATGCGAAAGAGAAACAAAAATACTTGGCCGTGTCGACGCATGTATGCATTGCAGTGAACCGTTAACACTCGATAAGTCATTGGAAGGGGAGCCTTTCGATGAAGAGTACAATAAGATTAAACATTTCGAGGGCGGTCCAAAGGAGAAAAAATGATTTTGAGATTCCCAATTGAATCAAAAAGCCAAGGCTTTCGTGAGTGAGGATACCACGATAAACCTTGGCTTTTTTCATTTTATAAACATTACACGCCTAAGTGAACAAAACAAAAACCGAAGCCATGACGGCTGCGGTTTTACTGTTTAATGTTTTTTATGCTTTTGGCAATCGCCACAGGTGCCATAAACCTCGAGTCGATGGTCATTGATATCAAATCCCGTTACATGCTCTGCAAGTGTCTCCACTTCGTTAAGTCCCGGATAATGAAAATCAACGATCTTTCCGCAATCTTGACAGATCACATGATAATGATCTGACATGTTACTGTCAAAACGACTGCTTGAATCACCGTAGGTCAGCTCACGAACCAGCCCCGCTTCCTTAAACACGCGAAGGTTGTTGTAAACTGTGGCCACACTCATGTTTGGAAATTTCGATTCTAACGCTTTGTAAATCTCATCAGCGGTCGGATGCGACGGTGCACTGAACAGAAACTCCAGTATGGCGTGCCGTTGTGGCGTCATACGTACGCGGGTTTCTTTCAATGAGTCGAGCGCTTCCTGTAAATGATCATGATGACTTCCCATTCTCGTTCACCCCTCTTGTTCTGCATCTCTATTTAATGACTTTGTTATACAAGTGCACAGATTATTACATAGTAACCTTTATAAACAGTATACAGAACGTTTATCTGAAGTGTCAATGATTACAACATGAAGCTATGCTTTTATCTGAAAAGGTTCACGCGCTGTTCACAACTCAAATCAGGTTTGGGTCAAGTTCGCAAATAACTGACCATTTCCGGCATCCATTGAGAATACGACAAATCGGCTGCTGACATATTTCGGCCGACCTTTGCCTGCTTCTTCGTGGAGACAGATTTCCTTCATCGCTTCTTTGAGAATATCTTCATCCTCTTCCCCAACGCCGATCAGAAAGGTCGTATTCCCTCTGCGTCTGAAGCTTCCTGTACTCGATAACTCCGTCATCCGGTATCCTTTTTCACCAAGCCCTTTTTCCATTGCCTGGCGATAATGATTATGCACCACAGCGATCAGCAGTTTCACAGCCTTCACCTCCACTTTCCGCAAGTCTTCGTTTACTGGTTTTGCTTGATTATAGCACAGGATTAACACGTTTTCAGTGTTTTCCTGTGAATCGTCAGTACCCTCTTTCCGTATCGATCTGATTCAGAAAATCAGTGTCACCGTGAACGAACTTCTTCATATTATAATCGAACTGATCCACAGCCCTCGGTTGATACTCCGGAGATAAACCGGCCATATGTGGGGTGACGGTAATGTTCTTATCGAACCAGAAAGGATGATCTTTTGGTAAGGGTTCTTCATTAAAGACGTCCAGAATTGCGTGGTCCAAAGCATTTGACTGAAGCGCTTTGAGCAGGTCTTCTTCGTGGATTACATTGCCGCGCCCGATGTTGATCAAGACTGCAGAAGCTTTCATCTTCGAAAAAAGCGCTTCATTTAACAGCTGATCGGTCTCCTCCGTTCGAGGCAATACAGCAACCAGATAATCGAGTTCGCTGATCCGCTCAGGCAATTGATCGATGGTATGCACCGCGTCAAAATGATCCGGCTTTTTGCCGCTTCGATTAAAACCGGTTGTCGTCATACCGAACGCATCTGTCCGTTTGGCAATTTCCGAGCCGATAGCTCCTGTTCCGAGAATCCCGACCTGATGGCCGTATAATTCACGAATCGGCAGTTTGCGAAACCATTCCCGCTCCCGTTCCTGATGAATCAGCGTTTTCGTCTGCCTGGCGGCCTGGAGCATCATGGCGATTGTATACTCCGCCATTTGAATTGCGTGAATACCTCTGGCGTTCGTGATGAGGATATCCCGATTTTTAATCACATCCATCGGCAATTTATCGACACCGGAAGACATCACATTAATCCACTTCAAGCGTTTTGCTGATTCAATATGCCGGGCTTCAAGATCCATACCATACGTAAGAATAATATCGGCCTTGGGTAAATCTTCTTCAGCCGATTCTATTTGTTTGTGGAATCGGAATTCATGATCCGGATAAGTCTCTGTCAATCGTTCACGAATGTCTTTACGCATATGAATGGTGCTGACAATCATCATCTTCTTCACTCCCTCACATCATCCGGGTACTCTTCTGCCGGTATGTCAGTCAACACAAATTGATGAAAGACTGACTCCGCTTCCCCGTTCATCTGCCAGTTGATCATCATGGAACCCACCAGTCTGCCCGATTCATCAAGACAGGCATCGCACACTTCCTTATGAATCAGTTCTCCGGCGAATCCCTCTACGTCCAGATCCTGGTAATAAAAACTGCCTGTTTCGTGATTCACGAAAAATTCCAGCTTTTCAAGCTGATCAGGTTCGAAAGTGTCCCCTTCGTAATTCAGCTGAATACCGATGTGAACCTCATCGTCTTCAGGATCCAGAAAGAAACGCATTTGCCAGCCTTCCTCGTTCACTTCATCATAATATGCAGGTTCAAACGGCGGTTCATACTCATCTTGCATAAACCAAACGACGCCTCCGATCATCAAGGCGATAAAGAGAAGTGGCAAGAGCTGTTTCACATCGGACACCTTCTTTCTGTTGGCTGATACATATCAGTTTACCAAAGGGAGTACTATTCGTCATAATAGAAGAAGAAATCAGCGAAAAATATGTCGTTGAGGGAGGTCACCAAGATGGGAACACGAAACCCCCTGTTTGTTGCAATCGCAATGTCACTGGCCGCATTGGCATTCACCGCCTGTGCCAATCAAAATGATGAAAGTGAAGACACGGTAAGCATTGAAGGGAAATATGCCGGGAACTTCTCTGGCGTTGAGATGGAAGGCCTCATCCCTTTTTTCGTTGAGGACACGCTGAGCGGGAAACATGCCCAATACGACCACCAGCACGGAACCGAAAGAGAAGCCTATGAAGCCGAAGCATACTGGCTTCGAACCACGGATGAAACGAGCTGGTATGACGGTGAGAGCGGAGAACCACTCTCAGAAGCATCGAGGGGCCAGACGTTCGATTACCCGAATCACCCCGTCACCGTGACAGTGGAGGATACATTCGAACCCGAAATGCAGCAGCTTCCTAAACATGTAAGCTGGGCACCACTGTTCCTGCCGATCATTGATGCTGTCTCCATCACTGTGCACCCCTACCGCCCTGAAGATTATATCCATTACCAGGCACCCCAGTCAGAGGATAAATATATCTACTGGCTCTTCGGAGACACATCAAGTTATGACCAGGAGTTCATGCGGCAATATGCTTACTCATTATATCACGAAGAACAGATCGAATTGAATTTACGGTTCATCAGTGATCCCGACAATCAAAGTGCAAAATTGCTCGGTGTGGATGAGTACCCGGCTTTTATCATCATAGATCATAACGGCCTCGTCGCATCATCTGAAGATCAGACAGAGGTAGAAGCCATATTGATGGAGCGCATGGACATCGAACTGTTCAACGGCATAAATCACTGAACAAAGCGAAGCATGACTCCTTGAGTGGAGTCATGCTTCATGTCATTTATGCATCCGCCAGTGTTCGAAGGTGGGACAGTGCTTCGTCCACGTGACCCTTCACTTTAACTTTCCGCCACTCTTCTACAATCTTTCCTTCCGAGTCAATCAGAAACGTCGATCGCTCGATGCCCATGTATTCTTTGCCAAAATTCTTTTTCATTTTCCAGACGCCGAAATCTTCAGATAATGAATGATCTTCATCGGCCAACAGTTCAAAAGGCAGGTCATGTTTATCGATGAAAGATTCGTGCTTTTTCACCGGGTCAGGGCTCACACCCAAGATCACAGCGTTCAAATCCTGAAAGCTCTCGTGATGATCCCGGAAGTCGCATGCTTCCGTCGTACAGCCTGGCGTCATGTCCTTCGGATAAAAATACAGAACAATATTTTTCCCTTTATAATCGCTGAGAGATACTTCTTTTCCAGTCGATGACATGAGCTGACGTTCAGGTACGTAATCTCCTTTTGTTAAAGCCATGTTTTCGCCTCCTCTTCACTATTTGCTTTCCCCTTCATCCTAGCCGATACACCCTCAACTGACAACTGATAACCCATGTGCAATATGATACAATGCTTAAGGACAATGACTTTACACAGGAAAATCTTTCATTAAACGGAGGTACAGAACATGCAATTCAAACGTTCGGAACATTTATTCAAAGAGGCTGAGAACGTCATTCTCGGCGGGGTCAACTCCCCATCAAGGTCTTACAAAGGCGTAGGCGGTGGCTCGCCGGTATTTATGAAGAAAGGCAGTGGATCACGCTTCATTGATGAAGACGACAATGAATACATCGATTACCTCGCAGCATATGGACCGATCATCACAGGGCATGCCCATCCGCATATCACCAAAGCGATTCAGGACGCTGCTGCAGACGGTGTCCTCTACGGCACGCCAACCATACATGAGAATCACTTTGCCGAAAAATTACGCACCGCCATTCCTTCATTGGAACGGGTGCGCTTCGTCAATTCCGGCACCGAAGCCGTCATGACCACGATCCGTGTAGCCCGGGGCTACACGGGACGCAATAAGGTCATTAAATTCGCCGGCTGTTACCATGGCCACTCAGACTTGGTGCTGGTCGCAGCAGGGTCAGGGCCGGCTACGCTCGGAAGCCCCGACTCTGCCGGAGTGACGAAAAACATCGCCGCAGAGGTCATCACCGTTCCGTTTAATAACCTTGCTGCATTTGAAGATGCCATGACGCAGTGGCAGGATGACATTGCCTGCGTGCTCGTGGAACCGATTGTCGGAAATTTCGGTATTGTCGAACCTGCACCCGGTTTTCTCGAAGCCGTCAACCAGATCACCCATGACGCAGGCGCACTGGTCGTTTACGATGAGGTGATCACTGCTTTTCGGTTCACATACGGCGGTGCCCAAGATCTCCTGGGTGTGAAACCGGACCTGACAGCGATGGGAAAAATCATCGGCGGCGGCCTGCCCATTGGTGCCTACGGCGGACGCAAGGACATCATGGAGTCAGTCGCACCTCTTGGGCCCACCTATCAGGCTGGAACGATGTCAGGAAACCCGGCATCGATCCGTTCAGGAATCGCCTGTCTTGAAGTACTTGAAACCCCTGGAACATATGAAGAACTGGACCGTCTCGGCGCAAAACTCGAAGACGGTATCCAGCAGGCGATTGAACAATATCAAATCCCTGCGGTCATCAATCGTCTCAAAGGGGCGATGACTCTTTATTTCGATGTTACCGAAGTCACTCACTACGATGATGCAGACCGCTCAAATGGTGAGAAATTCGGCCGTTTCTTTAAAATGATGCTGCAGGAAGGCATCAATCTTGCGCCGTCAAAATTCGAAGCCTGGTTTCTCACTACCGCACACACCGATGACGATATCGACGCGACGATCGCAGCTGTCCATCGTGTATTTTCATCAGGTGAATTCGCATAATTATTCATTTCAATACAACGCCCGTTCGCTGGCAACGGGTGTTGTTGCACATTTTCAGCAATGAAAACGCTGTCAAATTCAGACCTATCTCACAAATGGTGCTTTTTCAAAAAAGTCATCTGAAATGGATATGCTTTAAATTGCATAATTAATTGATTTCACTATACATGCATGATAAAGTTGATTACAATTCAGACAATTCTGTGTTCCCGGATACGTCTGCCCATTGTGGTCAGATAATCTTCCATGGATCCGTCTTGTCTATATCCTTACAGGAGGTGAAGGTCAGAAACTTGACCATGCATATGACGAACATTCAAAAAGAAATTCAGCGTTTTCGCGGTGCATTGAAACAGGAACATGACAGCTGTGGTATTGTGGCCTTTATCGAAAAGGAACGGATGCCTTCGAAACAGAACATTGACCAAACGATTGATGCTTTACTGAAGATGAATCACCGTGCCGGGTTTATCAACCAGGAAGGGGACGGCGTCGGAATCCAAATGGATATTCCGAGAGCGCTTTGGGAAAAGAAACTTGCTGCCAAATCAGTCGATGCGGCACATGCTCAGTCTCCTTCGTTTGTTGTTGGTCATTTATTTATCAACGAGTCTGAAGACAGTGCTGAATTCCAACAAGAGATGAAAGAAACTTTTGCAACAAACGGCTTCACTCTTTTATTTGAGAGTACCAATGAAACAAGGACAGATGCACTGGGGCCGATCGCAAAACAGGCAGAGCCGATTTTCTGGCAGGTGGCCTTAAAAGCAGAAGAAACTAACGAAAAAGCACTTCGTGCAAAACTGTTTGATTTAACCATCCAGTTCGAAGAAAATACGGACGTCCACGTTGCTTCTTTAAGTCATGAGAGTGCTGTGTATAAAGTGATGGGCGCAGGAGACATCCTGCCAAAGTACTTCCCTGATCTCGCGGATGAGGACGTGGCTTCCACAGCAACCCTTGGACACAACCGTTACTCTACAAATACCCTGTCGAATTTCTTTCGGGTCCAGCCGTTCAGTGTGATCGGTCACAACGGGGAAATCAACACCATTTCCAAGCTGCGTGATGAGGCGCGGATGATTGAAGTCCCCCTCGTTGATGGGGGCAGTGACTCGCAGGATCTGAACCGGATTCTCGATACCCTGACATCCCGACATGGTCTCTCTTTATTCGAAGCCATGGAAGTGATTTTCCCACCGATTGTTAATGAAATGAAACACTACCCTTCTGAACTGAAGGATATGTATACCTACTTACGTGAAGCATGGGGGCATTTTGCCCAAGGCCCTGCAGGGATTATTTCCCGTTCCGGCGATGAGATGGTGTTCAGCGTAGACTCACTGGGCCTTCGTCCTGTGTGGATGCTCGAAACCGGCACCAGTTACATTTTCGGCTCCGAGCAGGGAATCTTCACAACCGATCAGTACTACCGTGAACCAAAACCTTTTGCACCAGGTGAGAAGGTTGCCCTTCGCCGTAATGAAGACGGTGTTGCTGAAATCTTCTGGTACGATCAGCTTCAAGAAGATGTTTTCACTTCCTTCTCGAAACGACATGACGTGAAAGGATCCGGTTCCCGTCTCGAGACAAAACAGCCGGCAAAGCCCGGGCTTAATGTCTTCAAACAGACGATCAATCCATCGATCTATGCGGCCAACGGCTGGGACCGTGAACACATTCAGTTGATTGAACAAATGGCGGATAAAGGCGTGGAGCCCATCCGTTCACTCGGCCACGACACGCCACTTGCTTCGTTGCACCCAGGGCGAAAAAACGTCGCCGACTTCATCAAGGAGAGTGTTGCTGTTGTCACGAATCCGGCCATTGACCGGGACCGTGAAATGGAACATTTCTCTACGCGCGTCATCATCGGACGTCGCCCGAATCTGTTTGAAAATAGCGAAATCCGGACAGTCATTGAACTCGATTCGCCTGTCATTGCAGAAGGCGTAGGAGGTCAAGCCATACAAAAAGAGCATCGTCACCCGTCTTTGGAATCGGTGATTGATACCTTTACTGCCTCCAATGAATTTATCCGTCTTCAGGCGGTACGCTACGAAGATGAATCAGTGGATCAGGCATTAAACCGTCTCATTTCCGAAGCACAAGAGGCGATTGAAAACGGGAGATCCCTTATTCTCCTTGATGACCAAGGCATGCATGAAGAAGATGCATACTGGCTTGATCCTCACGTTGCCGTATCGGCTGTCGATCAGGGTCTCACCAAATCACGCCATCGCCGGGACTGCTCGCTCATCATTCGCTCCGGAAGTATCCGAAGTCTGCATGACATTGCAGTCGTCTTTGGACTCGGTGCCGATCTGGTTCAGCCGCACGTCATGTTCACAACCGTTGTGGATGACGAAGGAACACCTGCCGTGAAGCTGTTCGAAGCCTTGAATAAAGGACTTGAAAAAATCATTTCCACGATCGGCATTCACGAACTCCGCGGTTATGGGCGTCTTTTTTCTTCCATTGGCCTGAATGAAGATATTGAAGAGGTCCTGAATATTGTCAACTTCCTTGGAAGCGACAAGCTCGGTTACAACTTCTCGAACATGGAAACCGAAGGAGCGGCGAGGAAAGAAGACTACCAGGCCGAAAAAGCCCGTCCAGGTAAAACCTTCCACGTGTTCCCTCGAATCTGGAAAGCACTTGGAGATATTGCGTCGGGGGCCGTCAACTATGATGAATTCAGAGAAAAAATCGCTGAACAGGAAGATAAAAACCCAACGACAATCCGGCACTTGACTGCACTGAAAGACGTTCAGTCCAATGTGAAAGCCGAGAAAGTATCCAATAAAGTCGGCCAACACGACTTACCGTTCATCATCAGCTCCATGTCATTCGGTTCACAGAACGAAACAGCGTTCCGTGCCTATGCAGAAGCAGGCGAACGTTTGAATATGATCAGCTTCAACGGTGAAGGCGGAGAAATTAAGGATATGCTCGGTAAGTACCCGAACACCCGCGGACAACAGATCGCATCCGGACGTTTCGGTGTCAATGTGGAGCTTGTCAATTCCACTAATCTGCTCGAGATCAAGATCGGTCAAGGCGCAAAGCCCGGTGAAGGGGGACATCTCCCTGGCTCGAAAGTGACTGAAAAGGTTGCTGCAGCTCGTAATGCCACAACCGGTTCAGACTTGATTTCACCATCGAATAATCATGACATCTACTCCATCGAAGATCTGGCGCAAATGGTCACAGAAATCAAAACGGCCAATGATCAGGCGAAAGTATGCGTAAAGGTACCGATTGTCCCGAATATCGGAACGATCGCTGTCGGCATTGCCAAAGCAGGTGCAGACTTCATCACCCTCTCCGGTTTCGATGGCGGAACAGGGGCCGCCAGGGTCCATGCCTTGCAGCACGTCGGACTCCCTGCAGAAATCGGTGTTAAAGCGGCTCACTTTGCCCTTCTCGAGTCTGGTGTTCGCCATAAGGTTGAACTTTGGGCTGACGGCGGCGTCAAGAGTGCTCTCGATGCTGCGAAGCTGATGCTCCTCGGCGCCAACCGCGTTGGCTTCGGTACGTTGTCCATGATTGCTGTTGGCTGCACTGCATGCCGCGGTTGTCACCTGGATACGTGCCATGTAGGGATCGCTACACAAATCGAATCGGAAGCGCAGGCAAAAGAACATGGGCTTCGCCGCTTTGTACCAAGAGAATTCGACCTTGCTGTAACCGGTCTGACGAACATGTTTACAGCCTTCGGTCAGGAACTGCAGAACATTGCAGCATCTCTCGGTTTCGAACGCTCTCAGGATATGGTCGGTCGCTCGGATCTTCTCGAACAGGTGCGTGGTTTCGATCAGATGGATCTCGAAAACCTGCTGGCTACCTTGCCTGAGCAGGACCTTGCTCCATTTGATCCACCAAAGGCAGAGGAAATCCCGTTGGAACAAGAACTTGCAGTTGCCGCCGGAGCTGAATTTGATTACCTCGATGCGAACGCGAAAGAATTGACTGAGTCCCGCGAATTTGAAGCCGTCACAGCTGAACAGCGGATTCTCGGAAGCCGTGTATCTTGTCACCGTGTCCGCGGAAAACTTGACGGCTCTTACCGGAAGCTGCCTGAAATCGACCTGACTTATACGAAAGGATCGATTCCGGGTAACGGCCTCGGAGCATACAACAGTGATGGAGTGAACTATTCCATCAGTGGTGGTGCACAGGACGGTGTTGGTAAAACGTCCTTTGGCGGTTCTTTCAAGATCTTCAAAGCAGAAGGTGCAAAAGGACAGTTCATTAATGGCTCTGTTGGTAAAGGTGCTGGTTACGGTGCCCAGAAAGGGACGTTTATGATCCAAGGGAATGCAGACTCCCGCGCCGGAATCCGTCTCAGTGGAGCGGATATGATATTCGGCGGCCGTGTTACTGCACCGATCGAAAAAAATAAGCGCTACAATATGGGGATTCATGCCAATCTGAAAGGTTTTGCCTTTGAGTACATGACGAACGGTCGTGGACTGGTCATGGGCGACCCTGGACCATGGATGGCAGCAGGTATGACAGGTGGTGTCGTCTATCTTCGCCACGATCCTTCTGTCGGTCTTGATGACGAGACACTGAACAGCCGTGTTGCAAAAGGAGCAAAAGTCGTCATTGAAGACTTGAATGAAAACGGTTTGGATGATGTGACAGAACTTCTTCGTCTGTATAAGACTGAGCTCGAGATCATTGGTCAAACAGACGAAGCAGCGTATGTACAGGAGCTGCTGAAAGACCCTGCACACCACTTCAGACAGGTAGTACCTGAAAAAGAACAGGCAGATCCTGCTGTCTCTACAGAATAAGCATCAGTTGTTACCACCCCGCAGAACATCTGCGGGGTTTTTACTGACTTGAAAATGTGTCATAACAGGTGTATGGTAGATAAGTGAACAAAAATGAACGCATCGGAAAATAAGAAAGGATTTTGAACTGTTATGAGGCTTGGAGCCCGTATTTTTAAAACCGGTCTCTCTGTAACCCTTGCTTTATATCTTGCAGAATGGCTTGGTTTTCAAACACCGGCATTTGCTGCCCTGGCTGCTTTTTTTGCGGTGCAGCCTTCGGTCAGGAAAAGCCTGACTCTGATCTGGGATCAGATTCAAGCTAATGTTCTGAGTGCATTATTGGCAGTCGTCTTCGTATTGGCTTTCGGTCAGGAACCATTCGTTTTAGGAACCGTGGTGGTTTTAATTATTGCGATCCATATTCGCTTTAAGAAAGAAGCGATTATTCCTTTGGCCATCGTGACCGCCATTATCATCATGGGAAGCCCGACGGATGACTTCATCCAATTTGCTTCCAATCGCTTTTTACTGATCATGATGGGCGTCTTCTCCGCTTTTGCTGTGAATCTGGTCTTTCTGCCGCCAAAACATGAGAACCAGCTGTATCATAAAATCACATCCACCAACGACGACATCATCCAATGGATTCGGCTGCTTTTGCATCATGAAGTGGACTATCGGAACTTGAAGGAAGACTTGAAGAAGTATCGGGATCAGCTTGGGAAAATTGACGAACTCTTTGAGCTCTACCGCGATGAACGGGGTGTATTTCGCAAGATGGAATATGCAACCCTTCGCAAGGTTGTCTTATTCAGGCAAATGATTCGCACGACCAGAAAGGCCCAGCGGATCCTGGAGAGTTTGACGACCAATGACAATCTTATTCATCAACTCCCGGACGAGATGGCCGTTTCACTGAGACTTCAGCTTGATGAAATAACCAACTATCATGAGCGTATACTCTTGAAGTACACCGGCAAGGTCAAGCCGGAGTCCACGGAAGATTATTATGAAGAGATGTCGAATGGAAAGAAACAGCTCATTGCGAGATTTCTCCATACCCGGAATCATCGTGACTTTGATGAAGCCGACTGGATGACATTCCTGCCGGTTGTGGCTCAAGTCATTGAATATTGTGACGAAACCGAATACCTCGATCGCATGGTAGACCGATTTTACAATTATCATACCGAAGATAATGAAGTACACATTAAAGATCGGGAAGAGTATTAATCCACCTGACCAGTTACACTGCCAGACCAGAAAAAGCGCTTGCCAAAAACTATCGAGGATTCTATTCCAAGGAGTAAATTCTTAATTCACAGACTGATCAACAATCTCTTTTTATCGAAACTCGCAACAGAAACAATAAACGAGCTTTAGGGGGACCCCTTAAAGCTCGTTTATTGTTTCTGTTGGTATAGTACTGTCAAGTCGTTCTTTAAGTACGGCACTTCACAAAAATCTTAATTTAATTCAGCATGTATTTGAAATCTTCCTCTTCTTTATGTTTAATCGCTTCATATATCACACCACTGTCATAACTTTTTATATCAAAATAGGCATTATAATATTGCCATAATTCAGAATGGTCTGCCGAATCGGTAATACTGTCTAAAACTTCGTTAAATAAAATAATGGCTTCTTCCTCTGTTGGCTCGTCTTCAACCTTAAGTCTAAATTTCACATCATTTTCTCCATTAAAAGAAGCTGCAGCAGTTTCGATTTCATCAAATTCAATAAGTGTTCCCTTTGATTTTTCCAATGCTTCACTCATATCAATATCTGGTTGTTGATTACACGCAGTGATTAAAACTAATAAAATGAAAGCTGCGCTTATACAAAATTTCCTTCTCATTTACATTTCCCCTCCCTTTTCGTAATAATACAAGTCTCTACTTCAATGTCATAACCGGAGATTTAACTTCGGAATTTTCGATAGCAGCACCAATTGTATATTACTCAATTCAGGTTTTGGAATAGCTTAATTGGGCATTCCTTTTTTGTATATTTATTCTAAAAGTATGAAGCAGTTATTGAAAAGTAAATTTCATATAATTTTCTATAGTCCACTGCTGATATCTTTGTGAATGCTGAAGAGATTCAGTCATTCATTGTCATGATTGCCCCATGACAAAGATCACCTTAGTAGACTTTCGTATTATCGGTCACCCGAGATTCTGTACCTGGAACAAATTATAATAAGCGCCCTGTTTGGCCATCAGCTCATCATGTGAGCCAGATTCGACGACCCGGCCCTGATCGATGACGAGAATATTATCCGAGTGGGTAATCGTTGAGAGCCTGTGCGCCACGATGAAAGTGGTCCGGTGTTCTGCCAGACGGAACAGGGACTGTTGAATGAGACTCTCGCTCTCAAGGTCCAGAGAACTTGTCGCTTCATCGAAAATCAAAATTTCCGGGCTCTTCAGAAAAACCCGGGCAATGGCAACCCGTTGTTTCTGTCCTCCGGAGAGTTTCACCCCACGCTCCCCGATATTCGTCTCATAGCCATAAGTCAGGTCCATGATGAAATCGTGAGCATTGGCTGCTTTTGCTGCTTCATAAACCTCTTCATCAGTCGCATCCGGACGACCCATACGAATATTAAACATCACTGAATCACTGAAGATGATGTTGTCCTGAAGGACCATCCCGATCCGGTCCCGCAAGGTGCGCATCTGATAATCCCGGATATCCTTACCGTCCACGAGGATTCGCCCTCCTGTCACATCATGAAAGCGGGGAATCAGGCTCATGATCGTACTCTTACCCCCACCGCTCATACCAACAAGGGCAACAGTCTGTCCTGCCTCCACCCGGAAATTCATATTCTTCAGCAAAGTTTCGCCATCATTGTAGGCGAACTCCACATCCTCAAAGATGACTTCACCTTGCGGAAAGCGATAAGGCACAGCACCAGGCCGGTCTTCAATGTCATAGGTCTCATCGGCAAGTTCGAAGACCCGGTCCATCGACGCGATTGACTGTGTGATTGTCGTTGATGAATTGACCAGTCGGCGTAACGGATTATATAACCGGTCCATATAAGCAACGAAAGCGACCATTGTTCCGACTGTTATGCCGTTTTGAATCACAAGCATCCCGGCAAATCCTATGACCATCACCGGCGCGATATCCGTAATCGTATTGACGACAGCAAACGTTTTCGCGTTCCATCTGGTATGATCGATTGCTTTGGTCAAAAAGTGAGTGTTCTGCTTTTGAAACTGTTCTTGCTCATAATCTTCCAAAGCAAAACTCCTGATCACATTCATCCCCTGCAAACGCTCGTGCAAATGTCCCTGTACCTCAGCCAGGGCCTGTGAGCGTTCCCTCGTGAGATGACGGAGGCGGGAATAAAAATATTTGATGGCAAATCCGTATAGCGGCATCAGTGAGATCGCAATCAGCGTAAGCCAGACATCCATTGTGAGCATGATGATGATCGCAACAATAATTGTAAAAAGGTCGAGCCAAATGTTCATCATCCCGGTGATGATAAAGTTCTTCGTCTGTTCCACATCATGAATCACACGTGAAATGACTTCTCCGGATTTACGGTTGGCATAAAACTGCAGACTCAGTTTCTGCAGATGATGAAATAACTGATCCCGAATGTCATAAAGAATTTTGTTGCCGGTCCACTGTGCAAAATACTGTCTGTAATACTCAATTGGAGGCCGGAATATGATGAAAATGACAAGAACGATGCCCATCAGCCATGCCAGCTGATTCAACTGTTCAGCAGTCGTCATGTCCGTCGCACCGATAATGTCATCGATCACGTATTTCATGATCAAAGGTATGATCAAAGGAATTCCAAACTTCATCATTCCTACCAAAACGGTAATCGAAATCTCTTTCCAATAGGGTTTTATGTAATTTAAATAGCGTCTGACACTACCCAATGTCATCATCTCCAAATTCGATTGTTTCATTTAGACTTATGAACTGCAAACGGAAAAGAGGACTTGATTCAGTCCTCTTGTTTCCTTAACGATGATACAGAAACCGCTCGTACCAGTACTCAATGAAACCTGGTTCAAAGGGTCCTTTTTGCTGGCCAACCCACGAGATCAGCTCGTCCACAGCTCTATGGAGAATCGATTCAATCTCCGGAGGATAGTTCATCTGTCGTTCATGAAGTTTAAACTCATCTTCATCCAGCAGTTTGAATGTCATATCCGGAAATACTTTAATATCGAGATCATAATCGATATATTTCACTGCTTCTCCGTCATATGTGAACGGTGTACCAAGATTACAGTAATAATACATACCATCATCCCGGATCATGCCAATCACATTGAACCAGTGATGAGCACTGAAATAGCAAATAGCCGGTTCCCGTGTCCGCCAGGATCTTCCGTCGGATTCATGCACAATGATGCGGTCGTTGCCGCCAATGATTTCGTGAGATGTCCCTTTCAAAATGATGGTTTCCTCCCACACACGATGAAGCGTACCATTGTGCTTATAGCTCTGTACTTCAATGTTACTTCCTACAGCAGGAAAATTCACAGCGGTACTCCTTCCTGTGCGCTACGCAGGTTTGCGGTGCGTAACCATCCGGTCTACCGGATGCAGGTACAGCTCAAAAGGAGGAGGGTCTGACAAGTAATGTTTCAATTTTTGAAAATTGATTCTCCGGGCAGGATCGTTCGGCATGACCGGCTCCGATCCGGTCTCGAGGACGTACTGATCCACTGCAATCTGGCAGCGGTCAATATAACCGGGGAGTTCCTGATCTTCAAACACTTCATACGTCTCTCTGGACATATAAAAAGGTCTGTCCGGAATACCTCCAAGGTCATCTGCCAGGAGTTCAAAATCAATTTCATTCGTTTGTCTGATGATGGTGCGTAAAGGGATTTCAGAGGAAAAGCGATCAGCCAAACGATTCACGGCCCGCCGAACTTCATCAATGGATACCGAAACAATTTCGTGCTGATGCTCTTCTTGCTGTTCGATCTTTGATGATTGCTTCTTTCTGAGAAACCCCATCCAATCATCCTCCTTCGGATACCATTCCTGTTGAAAAGCATACAATTAACCTGGGCGCAATCAAACAATGTCTATGTCTCACCATTTATTATACTACGATGGAGTGAATAATGAAATGAAACCACTGCCCGAATCGATTATTTACTGAAATTTGACTCTTCAAAGGCATACATCCAGAGCTGCTCATAATCATTTATCTTTTCAAAAATGGCATCATTGTATATACTTGACAGAACTACAAAAACAAAAGGATGACTTTTATGAAAAAAATCAGCCTATTCTCCATACTTATCCTGTTTTTACTTGCTCTGCCTGCATTCATCTGGATTTTTCAAGCAGATGAACTTTTTGAAGTGGCTATTATCAATAAAACTGCACCTGATGAATCCTACAGGGAACATCAGAGCATCAGCTGGCTGTTAAATCATTATCAGTATACTCAAACGGATGGCAGCCGGTATGAAACCGCACACGATTATTATGGATTTCTTCCGGATGAAGCCGAAGAAACTTTTTCGGTTCGTGATCTTCCAGATTCCTACGAAGGGACCGACCTGATCTATGTTGCGGATACATACGGGGTTTATGAAGAAGATCTCCCCTGGACAGAAGGGACTCAAGAAGATAATCCAGGCCCGCCATCACTGGTCTATGGCGGTTTCGAACGTGAGGAATGGGATGCTGTGAAAGCCGGAGTTACCCAGCATGAAGCTGATTTAATCATGGAATTCAACAGTTTCGCATCCCCGACTCCCTCCGACGTTCGTGATGATATCACCGACTTTTTACGTGTGGAATGGCAAGGATGGATCGGTCGGTACTTCACTACTCTCGACAAGCAGTCGGGTGAAATTCCCGGGTGGATCACGACGCGTTACGAAACGGCTGGCAATGAATGGACTTATGAGGGAGAAGGGTTTGTTCTGATCCATGAATTTAATGAAGAAATCGTGGTACTTGCTGATGAGAACGAGGACTTACACGATACATCCATCCGGCTCTTATTTACGGAAGCCGGCATCAATCAATTCGGGCTCTTTGACAGTCCGTCTTACCCCTATTGGTTTGACATTCTCGAAGCTGATCACGAAGAGGAGGTCCTCGCTCATTATTCATGGGATCTGACAGAGCAGGGACAAACCAAACTCGACGAGCATGGCATTCCTTCAACATTTCCAGCTGTCTTACACCATCAAAAAGACCGTGCGCAGGTCTATTATTTTGCAGGCGACTTTGCAGACATTGCAGAAGTCCCCCGTTTTTATCAGTATAAGGGCTATGCATCCATTCGTTCCCTGCTTTCAAACGAAACAATCGATCCCGAGACAAATTTCTTCTGGAAGACGTACCTGCCGATGATGAGAACTATTTTGGCATATCTCAGTGAACAGCCTGAAGAAGACAGCACATCCGACGAGCCTGATGCAGACGTGGAACAGGCAGATCTAAACGGCCTCTCCTATCCTGCAAGGGTCAATGATCAGGCGTTTGAAATTTATGAGGATGGCGATTGGAATCCTTTCACGTTCAAGGGGATCAATATCGGGATGGCAAAACCCGGATCGTTTCCGGGAGAAGCTGCAATTTCAAGAGAAGAGTATGACCGCTGGTTCGAACAGATTGGTGAGATGCATGTGAACGTCATCCGGAATTATACGTTACATCCGCCTGCTTTTTATGAATCATTGTATGACTATAACCAGCAGGCGGACGAACCGATCTACCTCCTTCATGGCGTTTGGATTGATGAAGAGCCGCTTGAGGAGACACTGGACGCATTTACACCTGAGATTGTTGACGAATTCCAACATGAAATGGAGACGATTGTCGATGTGATCCACGGAAATGCCACAGTTGAACCGGAGCCCGGTCACGCTTCCGGTAACTACACCAGAGACATCTCCCCTTACGTGATTGGTTGGGTGTTGGGGATCGAGTGGTATCCGGTCATGGTGGATCAGATGCTTATGGACTACCCTGATCTGGGGGATTTCTCCGGCAGTCATATCATTACGGACAATGCAGAACCGATGGAACACTGGATGGCCCAGCAGTTTGACCATCTGATGGACTACGAAATGTCCGAATACAGCAGCATGCGGCCGCTCAGTTTTACCAACTGGGTGACTACAGATAATCTTGACCAGCCCGCCGAGCCTAGCCTGGAAGAAGATATGGCAACTGTTGATCCAAATCACATCAAACCGAAAGATTATGCAGAAGAGGTCGGGATGTTCGCATCTTATCACGTCTATCCGTATTACCCGGATTTTTTGAATATTGAAGAAGACTATACAGAATTTATCGACCACAGAGGTGAACCAAATAATTACGCCGGGTATCTCCAGGACTTACATGCGTCTCATGACATACCCGTCCTGATCGCTGAGTTCGGCATCCCTGCATCCCGGGGACTGACACATCGAAATCCATTCGGATGGAACCAGGGCTTTATGTCAGAATCTGAGCAAGGAGAAATTCTTACCCGGTTGTACGAAGACATTATCGAAGAAGGGATGCTCGGGGGACTCATTTTCACCTGGCAGGATGAATGGTTTAAACGAACGTGGAATACGATGGATTATGATAATCCTGACAGACGTCCCTACTGGTCAAATGCACAGACAAACGAGCAGCATTTTGGCTTACTGAGTTTTGATCGCTTGAAGGTGAACGTCAACGGGCAAGATGACTGGACCGATGGTCAGACCATTACAGACAAACCCAACGGCAGATTAACATCTTTGACAGTCGATCACGATGAACGCTACCTGTACCTGAAGTCGTCAATCGATGACATGGATGATGCCTTTTGGGATGATCATCAATTCGAAATCTTTTTCAGTGTCCGTGAAAATGAGGGCATTGCTGTCGACTTGAACGATGAAGGAGAATCGATGGCTGCAGACTTTCATTTAACTATCGAGGATGATACGAACGCAGATCTCAAAATAGCCGGTAACTATGACACTTTTCTGTATGACTACCATGAAGAAAGTGCTCTGACTTCGGAAATGGCATCGATTGATGAAACGTTCCACCCGATTCGTCTCGCCTTAAACCGTGAGCAAACCCGGCCGGATACAGGTGAAATCCTGCCCTTCGAGTATTATGAAGCCGGTGAACTGCGTTTTGGGATTGGCGATCCGGACCACAGGGAATACGACTCACTGTCAGACTACTATTATGCTGAAGATACAGGCATTCTCGAAATCCGGATTCCATGGATGCTCCTGAACGCCAGGGACCCAAGTCAAAAGGAATTTGTCGGTGATTTATGGAACGAGGGAACAGCCTCATCCCTGACTGTCGATGGCATCGACCTCTTTGCCGTTATCTCCTCAGATGGGGAACCCGTTGACTCATCCTTGACTGTAAAACGATACGGTTGGGACGATTGGGATTTACCGGAATACGAAGAGCGCTTGAAAGAATCCTACTTCATGGTTCAAGAACTTTTTTCGGGCATGAATGATTCATTGGAATAAGAGATACAGATATCCGTGGATCTGAACGGTCCTTCAGATGCCTGCTTTAATGCAAATCTGATCAAATGAAAGAAGACCGCTGTCTCATTGAGAGATGCACGGTCTTCTTTCTGTTACCAAACAATGACGCTTCATCCATTGTTCTCCGAAATTCCTTTTCGGTTCATCTGACCCCATTCAGCATTCTTTTTAAGCGTCAGGATGAGTCCTTCACAACGCCACAGCACCATCATCGGCCTGTACCAGAACGTCTCCGTTAATGCCCATGCGAAGAGTGTCACGACACTTTTTCCATCAGGGTATTTATGATAGGTCCATTCCTCGAGCAGCACAGCCAGTGATGACAGGAGTGAACCATACATCACGGTTACGAGAAACATCACGGATGCAACTTCGAGTGAAATAAATGAGAATAAAAGACCAAATACAAGAATGAAATAGCCAAGCAGTTCGAAAACTGAACTGAGCAATTCTACAAACAGATAGTAGGGCAAGGAGAACAGCCCGATCCCTTTGTATTTCGGGTTGAACATCATTCGCTTATGCGTCCATAAAGTTTCTGCAAGACCCCGCTGCCAGCGCTTTCTTTGTGAGCGGAGGGACGAGACGCTCGATGGCGCCTCTGTCCAGCAGACCGGATCCTGAATATATTCGATCCGCTGATCTGACTTTTCATCTTTGATGGAACGATGCATGCGGACGATCAGTTCCATATCTTCGCCGACGGTATCCCGGTTATAGCCGCCTACTTTAATCACTCTGTTTTTTTCAAAGACACCGAACGCTCCGGAAATAATCAAGAGTATATTCATTCGGCTGAGTCCCAGACGGCCGATGAGGAACGCACGGAAATATTCAATGATCTGCATGATAACTATCGGCTGCCGTGGTAAGTTGATTTTTTCAATCTGACTTCGGACAATCGTCGAGCCGTTGGCAATTCTCACCGTCCCTCCCGTAGCGGTTACCTGGCCGTTTGAATCGATGATCGGTTTCATCGTCTTTAACAGAGCGTCCCGATCGAGAATCGAATCGCCGTCGATTGCTGAGAAATACGGGTAGCTGGAAAAATTGATGCCTGCATTCAGTGCATCTGCCTTCCCGCCGTTTTCCTTGATAATCAAGAACAGCTGTGGATACAGGTCTGACTGATAGGCACTTTGAACAGGTTCAGTCTCAAAATATTTCCGTCTGGCCAAGTCGATTTTTTTCATGGAGAACTGGCTGATCACATTTTCACTGGTGGAATCTTTTGAGCCATCATCAATGACGATGACCTCATATTGCGGATAATTGAGTCCGAGCATTGACCTGACTGTGCTGACAATACCCACTTCTTCGTTGTATGCCGGAACAAGAACAGAGACCGGAAAAGTATCTTGATTGATCGCCACTTCCTCAATCTGTTCCATCCGGTTTAATTTACTCTCTTTTTTTACACGTGGTCCGGCAATCAAAAACAAAACGATATATGTAACACCGACAAAAATCATATAGAAGATGATGACATACGCAAGGACTTGCATGATCAATGCTATGCTGTCTGCCACGTTACATCCCCCCTTTCATCGTCAGGGTTTGTTTCGCCATGTCCCGCGCATAGCTGTCTTCATGTCCGGAAACAATGGAATGAAGGATGTCTTCCCCGCCTGGATTGATTTTGATTGCTTCGCATGCTGCAAAGCGAACCCACCAGGTTGAATCACCCGCGAGCCGGATGAGATCGCTGATATATTCCTCAAGATTCATAATCCCTGAAAGCCTTGCTGCATACATGCGCTCTTCCCAGTATTCAGATGAAAAAAATGCTTTTATGCTGTTCGTATCCGAGGTGTACTGATAATTGCATAAGCTCCGGAACGCTTTTAAGCGGATTTCCTTTCGGTCATCCTCAATTTTCCGCTCGACGAATCGCATGAATTCATAATTCCTGGATTCCCCGCAGTATGAAATAAAAGCTTCTTCAATGACTTGCGGGACGTCTGTGTCACCGTCTTCGATCAACGACACAAGGTATTCGAAAGATCCCGAATTCAATCGTCGCAGGAGCTCCTTAATCAGTCCGAGGGATATATCCTGTTCCTGGATTAAATAATCAATCAACCGTTCATCCTGAAAGCTGGCAAGTACGCGCAGCGTCTGACGATATTCTTCATCCTTATTCTGGATCTTAGTCAGGTGTTGCCAGACTTGTCCGCTTACATTGGTCATCTTGAAATCCTCTATAAAATAGAGGGTATTGACACGGTCCGCCCATTTGCCTTTTAGAAGGGTTGTCTCATAACGTTCAGACAAATGTGACTGAGCGATCCTTTGAATATTACTCAGCTGTTCGGGGTCTGATGAATTACCGGAGACCTCATTCAGAATTCTTTCCAGTATTTCTTTTTTCAGATCCCCCGACTCAGGGAGTCTGGGTTCATGCATATGTTCACCTGAGATGAACGACAAATAGGCAGACAGGTTCTTCGTAAAATATTTTTCAACTTTTGCTTCAAATCGTTTTGCTTTCGATTTCTTATACAGGATATACACTAACACGAGAACCTGAATGACAAATAACAGAACAGCTGTCACAGCAGCGACTTGGATCATATGCGGTTCAGCCTTTCAAATAATCGATCAAGCCTGATGGCTACCTCTTTTACGTTAAATGGTTTGATCATGTAATCATCCGCACCCAAAGTCAGTGCACGGGCTACCTCTCCTTCTCCTTTTCGACCGGTCAACATGGATATCACAATGTTCTCCTCACCATACGTATTCCTGACGTTTTGCAGTGCTTCGATCCCATCCATTTTAGGCATAATGCCATCGAGTAAAACCACATACTGATTTCCTTTCTCATACCAGTCCCCTTCGACAAACGAAAGCCCATCAGTGTATGATTTAACAGCAATCGGACGCCCTGAAATGGACTTCCTTCTCGTAAAATGGTGTGTCAGCATTTCCCTGACTACCCGGTCATCATCCACAATGATCAAGGTTACGACATCTTTCATTTGTGCCTCTGACGTTGCGTCGGCACTTTTCAATGTGATATTCCCACCACGTTTCCTGGCCAGGTTGAGCGCTTGTTCTGCCCTCTCCACCATTCTTTTCTGATGTTCATTGACATCGTTCACTTCAACCACACCTGCAGAAAATGTCGGTTTGATCTGAGCAATTTCAGAAGGCAGATTCGTTTCACAAAAGGTTTTACGAAAGTGCTCTATTCGATCAATTGCTTCTTTTTCTGTCGTATCCGGGAATAGAATAGCAAATTCCCCTCTGTAACGGCCGATTACGTCTTTTTTATGTTTAATCTGCTTAAATCGCTCAACGAATCCTTTTAAGACATCATCACCAGCCATATACCCGTATTCCTGATTGATCAGATGAAGATGATCCAGACTCAGCATGGAGACGGTGTAGCGTTCAATCTGATTTTGATGCAAGCCCTCGTGTAATTTACTTAATTCATGTTCCATTTTGTTTCGGTTAAATGCTCCGGTTAATTCATCAATTGTCGTTCTGTTTTGCATCACCCGGCGGAACTCAATGCGATTTTGAATATATGTACGCCAAACATTCAAATTCATGGTCTTTTCCATGACATCTTGTACTCCGAGGTCATAGGCAGTTTTCCGACGGTCATCGTTCAGGTTATCACTGACTGCGACAAGCGGAATCAGTTCACGCAATGTCCGATCCTTGAGCTGTGTAAATGCTGTCAGCTCAATTTTGTCAAGCATTGTAAAATCCAGTATCAACAATTCAGGTTCCAGATGATCCAGTAATTCCATGCCTTTTTCGATCGTAACTGCAATCATCACCTGAAATCCATGACGTTCGAGGTCATCTTTGAAGGTAGTCACAAATGCCATATCCTGATGAATCATGAGAACCATCGGCATGGTTTCTATCTCAACCTCAGGTATTTTATTTGTTACTTCGCCGCTGTTCTGTTGGGGAGGTTGTTTCATGTCGCGATTATCTTCTTTTAATGCCTCTTGTAAATCGGACAGGAGCGGCTTCCACTCTGATTCTTTTAATCTCGTGTTGCCTGTTTCATCAAATGATGCCTCTTTTATTTCTGCTTGTTCCTGAACTGCAGTCAGACCGATCGTTCCTGCAGTGCCTTTCAGGCTGTGCAGGAACCGGTACATATCAGATTCCTTTACGGTTCGCTGTTCTTTCCAATCGTTCGATTTATTCTCCAACTGATTGGTCATCATCTTCACGTATTTTTCCATCACTTGTTCCACCACCCTTATGTTGAATGGAATATTTGTGAATGCATATGGAAATCATCTATTCACCATATTTCCCCTCTTAAAATCAGTCATACTATCATTTCCCATTTACTGTTTACTATTACCTGTTCCCTTTATTCATAAACGAAAAATCAATAGCTCACAATGTGTCCAACAAGAAATATTATACTCCTTATTCAGAAAAAAGCACCCGCTCATTTTTTGGCATGAGCGGGTAGATCTCTAATGTAAAAACAGAGCTCCGTATATAAGTGCCATTAAAATGACGTAAGCCGGGTGAACTTTCCTCATTTCCAGCAGGATATAGCTCACACCCATTATCAGAAATGTTTGTATCCATCCGCTCTCGTCAAAGGAATCCCCAACAAACCGAAGTGTCATCACACCAAGAAGAACGGCAATCGTCGGTCTGACAATTGCAGACATCTGTTTTACTTTTGGTGAGTCCTTGTATTTCATCAACAGGCTGATTAAAGCGATCATCAAAATCAATGACGGGATCACCATGGCAAATAACGCAACGGACGCACCGAGAATTCCCGCTTCCTGAAAACCGACAAAGCCGGCCATTTTGGTTGCAATTGGACCAGGGAGTGCATTACCTGCGGCAATCATCTCCGCAAACTCCCCGCTGGTCATCCAGCCATAACGGTGAACCACTTCATATTCCACCAGTGGAATGGCAGCCGGTCCCCCACCATAGCCGAGTACCCCAGGTAATAAAAAGGCAAGGAACAGTTCCCAATAAATCATGAGGATTCACCACCTTTTTGTGCGCCTGTCGGCTTGGTGAGTACATAAATAATCAGGGCAGCAATGATGACTGCCGGATGAAGGCCCAACGTCTGAATCAACAGCACAGAGATGACAATCAGAAACGTGACTTTTAACCAGCCCAGATCCTTATTCGATTTCTCAATAAAACTCCAGGTCAAAACCCCGAGAAGGACGGCAACGACAGGGATCACGCCCCGCGTCATGCCCTGGACCCAGTCCAGATCCCTGAAAGTGCTCAGTGTCGTGAGAAGAATGATCATCAAGATCACCGTCGGCAATACCGAAGCGACCAGAGCATTCAGCATACCGCCAATACCGGAAACCCGGTAACCTACATAGCCGGCAAGCTTCGTTGCAATCGGACCCGGCAACGTATTTCCCATGGCGAGCATATCGGAAAATTCATCGTCGGTCATCCACTTATAGTTTTCCACCACTTCTTTTTGAACAAGGGGTATGGCGGCCGGTCCACCGCCATATCCGAGAAGGCCAACCCGCAGGAAGGCCAGAAATATATGTTTATGAGTCATGAGATCTTCACCTTTCTTCCAAACATTGATCAGTAAACGGCAATCGCTCCATCGGTCCTCGATTCCGTTCCACCGGCAAGAACTCCTGTTTCAGGGTCCCGCCAGATGATCTGACCCCGTCCGAAAGCCCCGTCGTGCGGTGCGATCTCCACCTGGTGCCCCCGTCTTAAGAGTCCTCTTACAATATGTTCAGGGACGGTATGCTCCAATTGCACGGTCTTTCCTTTTATCCACTGCCATCTTGGTGCATCCAGGGCAGCCTGGGGATTCAGCTTGAAGTCGACGGTATTCATGACCATTTGCATATGGCCCTGCGGCTGCATAAATCCGCCCATCACACCAAACGGTCCCACAGCTTGATGATCCTTGGTCATAAAGCCTGGAATGATCGTATGAAACGTCCGCTTACCCGGGACGAGTGCATTGTCATGATCCGGATTGAGACTGAAGTTATGACCGCGGTTTTGCAGAGCAATGCCCGTGTCCGGAATCACGATCCCGGATCCGAATCCCATGTAGTTACTCTGAATAAAGGACACCATATTGCCTTCCCCATCGGCGGTTGCGAGATAAACGGTGCCGCTTGACGACGGATCACCCGGTTGTGGTTCCATCGCCATGTTCGTGATCTCGGAACGACGTTCAATGGCGTATGCATCACTCAGCATATCTTCCACTTTCTGCTTCATGTGCTTCTCTTCGGTAATGTAATGCAGCCCATCGGTAAAGGCCTGTTTCATCGCTTCAATCTGGTAGTGGAACGTCTGGTCCGTGTCCCTCGAACCGAATGTGTCGTTCTTTAAGGTATTGAGTGCCATTAATGCAACAAGACCCTGTCCATTCGGCGGGATCTCCCAGACGTCATAGCCCTTGTAGTGCGTGGAAATCGGGTCCACCCATTCCGGTGTGAATGCAGCCAGATCCTCTTTCGTTATGTAGCCGCCGTGCGTTTTTGAATACGCATCGATTTTCTCCGCCAGGTCCCCTTTATAGAAAGCCTCCGCTTTTGTTTGAGCGATTTTCTCAAGGGTGGTGGCGTGGCCTTCGGACTTCCACAGTTCACCTGCGGCAGGTGCTTTCCCGCCTGGCATGAACGTATCAAACCAGGGCTTGAATTCGGCTGATGTCAAGGTCTTGGAAAAACGATTGGCTGCATTTCCCCAGAAATAAGCCAATACCGGAGACAGAGGAAACCCTTCGCGTGCATGCCGAATCGCAGGTTCAAACAGTTCTTCAAATGGCAGTTTACCGAATCGTCTGGACAGTTCCGCCCAGGCTGCCGGAGTCCCGGGAACCGTGACCGGCGTGAAACCGAATGCCGGCATCTCTTCTGTGATCCCTTTTTCTTTCAAGGCATCGATGGACAGTGCATTTGGAGCTGGACCACTTCCGTTTAAGCCATATAATTTCTCATCATTTTTGATCCAGACCAGGGCAAAGGCGTCGCTGCCGATACCGTTTGACGTCGGCTCAGTCACCGTCAGACAGGCCGCCGTGGCAATGGCTGCATCGACGGCATTTCCGCCTTTTTTCAGGATCTCAAGGCCGCCCTCACTGGCCAGAGGCTGCGACGTGGCCACCATCCCGTTTTTCGAATAAGTGACTTGCCGCTTTGCGGGATAAGGATTGTACTGTGCATCATTCATGAATTCGTCCTCCTTCTCGATTGTCGGTATTGTCTGTTTAGAAATTGGCGTTTGACTGGCCTCCGTCAACGTTCAACGTTGCGCCGGATACCCAGCGGGCACGGTCTGATGCGAGGAAGACAACGACATCCGCTACTTCTTCCACCGTACCAAATCGCCCTGCCGGGATCTGATCTTTAACAAACTGATTGATCTTCTCCGGATTCTCATCGAGCTTTTTCTGCCAGTTGCCTGTCGGGTGTAAAATAGAGCCCGGCGCCACCCCGTTGACCCGGATGCCGTCTTTGATCATTTCATCGGCAAACGATTTCGTGAAACTGATCATGGCCGACTTGGCGCTGTTATACGTCGGCTTCCCACCGGATTCGCGGCCGAAAATCGATGAGATATTGACGATGGCACCGGTGCCGTTCTCCTTCATATTTGAAGCTGCCATCTGACTGAAATGGACAGCCGACAGGAAGTTCAGCTCCAACGCTTCCTGAAACTGTTCCACATCGGTTTCCATCGTGGTGCTGCCGCTTGAGCCACCGGCATTATTGATCAGGATGTCGATATTGCCTAACGTGTCATGAAACCAATCCATCACGGCTTCGCGTTCACTTCGATTCGTGAGATCCGCACTGTACGTCTGTACTTCCGGCAGTTCGGATTTTGCCTGTTTCAGTGCTTCTTCACCTCTTGCTACGATCGCCACCTGGGCCCCTTCTTCGATAAAGGCCTTGGCAATGCCTTTTCCAATTCCCTTCGAGCCTCCGGTGACCAGCACTTTTTTCCCGGTTAATCTGAGTTTCATGTCTATCACTCCTCTGGAAAAATTAGATTGAACTTAACAGATAGTCAGATACGGTCCCATCGATGATTTTCTGATGGGAAACGGAGAATGGATAATAATTCAGTTCATCCGGGGACACCACTTGTTCGTCCTCAGCTGTGGCATTTAAAGCACCTGTTAATTGTACGAGATAAACATCGATCTCCCACACAATATGAGAGAAGATATGCCGGACTTCCTGTGTCTGTTCGATACGTTTCACGTTTTTCAGTTCAAGTTGGTTCCCGAGTTTTTCCAGCAATGCGTCTTCCCCGGAGTTCTCTTCAGCACGGTACATCGGAAATTCCCACATTTTTGCAAGCAGGCCAGTGTCCGGACGTCTGTTTAAAAAGACGTGGCCATTTTCATCAATGATGACAACCGCCTGCCAGTGCTCGGTTCGCGGCGGCTTCTTCTTCGCCTTGACGGGTAAGAGAGATTGTACACCTTCTTTCCTGGCATGACAATGGGCCTCAACAGGACAAGTCAGACAGTGGGGATTTTTCGGTGTGCAGACCGTTGCCCCAAGTTCCATCACCGCCTGATTGTAATCCCCTGCAACGTCCGCCGGGATCATGTCCCGGGACAGCTGATCGAATGTTTTTTTGGCCTGCGGCTTCGTAATATCATCATATACGGTAAAGATCCTTGAAAGAACGCGCATCACGTTCCCATCCACTGCCGGAACGGCCTTGCCGTAGGCAATGGATAAAATCGCTCCGGCCGTATAGGGGCCCACACCTTTCAAAGCGCGGATCTCCTTCTCCGTATCCGGCACATTGCCGTCATAGGATTGGGACACTTCCTTTACAGCCTGCTGGAGGTTTCGGACCCGTGAATAATAACCGAGTCCTTCCCAGACTTTCAGCACATCTTCTTCATCGGCCTCTGCTAAATCTTCCGGTGTGGGGAAGAGGGAAATGAAACGGTTGAAGTAAGGAATGACCGTGTCGACCCGGGTTTGCTGGAGCATGATTTCAGATACCCAGATCTTATAAGGATCCTGGTCCTCGCGCCACGGAAGATCCCTCTTATTGTCACGATACCATGTCAGGAGATTCTCCTGAAATTGAGGGATATTGATATTTTTCAACGGTTTCTCACCTCACCTTTAAGTTGATACGTATTCGGGTAATGTATTAATATTGGGGTATGTTATCGACAAGGAGGGATGATCACTATGGATACAGGGACGCACGTGGTTATGGGTTTCGCTATCGGTGGACTGGCAACACTCGATCCGGTTGTCGGCGGATCTCCGCAGATGACCCAGGCTGTCCTGATCGGTGCCCTCGTTGGTTCTCAGGCACCTGATTTTGACACCGTGCTGAAGCTCAAAAATAATGCTGTATATATACGCAACCACCGCGGCGTCACACACTCCGTTCCCTTCTGGTTCATCTGGGCCGCCCTGATAACGTTGGTGCTGCAAGGCATCATCCCTGATGTGAACCCATTTCATTTATTCATGTGGACCTTTTTCGCTGTGTTCCTCCATGTGTTCGTCGATATCTTTAACGCATATGGAACCAAAGCGTTCTCACCATTTTACCCGAAATGGCTCGCTCTTGGGGTCATCAATATTCTGGATCCGCTGATCTTTTTGACGCATATTGGAGCGATCATCCTCTGGAATATCGGTTTTGACCCCGGGTATACATTTCTCACACTCTATGTATTCCTTATAGTATATTATATCTGGCGAATTCGTGCACAGCGTAAAGTTTATCTGGAGATGGAATCAAGACATCCGGATGCAACGCATATCTTCACTTCGCCCACATTCAAATGGCGTCAGTGGCATCTGGTGGTTCGTACGAAGGAAATGATGTATGTGGCTGAGTCCAGAAGAGGCGAGATCAATTATTTCGAGGAGTATCCTTTTGAACCCATTCCTGAAGATCCAATTATTCAGGCTGCACAAGAAGACGATAACTTATCGGCTTTTCTCTCTTTTTCACCGGCTTACCGTTGGGCTGTTTCCATCGAAACCCACGGGTATTCCGTAAAATTCGTAGATCTTCGCTACCGCAGTAAGGGGTTTTATCCATTTATCGCCATCGTACGCCTCGATGAGGATCTCCGTATTAAAGGCTCATACACGGGATGGATATACAGTACCGAATCATTGAAACACAAACTGGCCCTGTCAGAACGTGCAACATGACTGCTGCTTTCAGACATACAGAAAACTTGGCTTCTCACCAGGTCAATGGCAAAAGCCTTAGTTGCACTGACACTTCAGTCCTTTAACGAACTTAAATATCCCTATGAAGTGCAAAAAAAGAAGCGTGGTCCTCTGTTCCCGGAGGATTACGCTTCTTTTTTGTTAGTGATAAAATTCTTTCTTCTCAAACCATTCTTTGTATTTCTTATTTTCACGAAGCACTTCGTGGAGTTTTGAACCATGGTGATCGATCCATTGCACCAGAACTTTTTCGGTTGTCTCTTTCCCTTTATACGTGCGGCCCGCCTTTGCATGGGTGGATTCGAAATCCTCCCATAATAATTCAATCCATGTTCTCGCTTCTGCATAGGAAAGCTGATCATTGTGTTCAAGCAGACGGTTGGTCAATCGTTCGTGGTAGTCATTCATCTCATGCCACTCCTTTTCGTCAAACTGGTTTCAATCAACCGGTAACTGTTTGCCAAATACGGAAATCGGCACTGCTTCAAGCTTTGATTCTCCGCTACGGTATCCCCAGGCAAATACACCGTTGATATAGTCTATATCGAAATAGTCACTTTCATCGCCTTTAAACTGATAGCGTTCGCCACTGTTGAATTCATCCGGATCCATCAGATAGGCCTGTGCCATGAGGATTTTACGTTCATGAACAGCAAATTCACTGATCATTCCCCGCTGCTCAGCCTTTTGAGCTTTCACGGTCAACTCACCGATTTCTGTCTGCAGTTCAGCCATGGACATTTCACTGTACTTTCGTTGCAACGGTCATTCCCTCCAACTCTCATTGTTCTTACTACCAGTATAATCCCTATACGAGGATATGCAAAGGATGTCGACTGCTACTCCGTATACTCATCCATGAAACGCTGAATCAATTCAAAAGGAAATCCCTTTCGAAAGAGCGCATTTTTCAATTTATTCCGGTCCACTTTCCCGTCAGAATCTGTGTGTCTTCGCAGCAGTTTCTCTCCCTGATGGACCATACTTTCCCACTCGTCATCATCGGACTGTCCGACTTCGGCGATGTCTATTGCCTGTTTAATAATTTCAGTCGGAAATCCTTTTGTCATCATAAACTGCATCAGCTTTTGTTCCTGCTTACGCTGTGATTCATTGTTGAAATGGGCTGCTTTTTTTTCGATCAATTTTACCGCATTATCGAGAATCTGTTCATCCGGAAATTCCTGCATCGCCCGTTCGATCACAGATTCGTCAATCCCTTTTTGATAGAGTTCCTGGCGAATCACACGGGGGCCTTTCCCTGTGGTGTCCCGTTTCGTCCGAATGAAGGCTTCTGCAAATTGAAGGTCATCCAGAAGATTCAGCTGATCGATCCGTTCCATTACCTCGTCGATCACTTCATCCTCAAATTCTTTTGCCTTCAGATGACTGAAGACTTCATGTCGCGATCGCATCCGGTAAGAAATATAATTAATAGCAGTGTGAACACCCTGGTCAATGACTTCCATGGAACGGATGGATTCGTATTCTTCTTTCGTTATCTCTCTGGCTCTGAGGAGGTTCAGCTTGATCAGTGTATCTTCAGATACCGTTCCTGTATATTCCTCACCTTCTCCTTTTTCCATATAAATATGATACCGGCCATTTTTACGCTTTGATTCTTTAATTCGTGATATTTTATGCATCATAACCTCCGTTATTCTGATAATAGGGTTTCAATAGAAGTAATTAAAGGAAAAGTATTACACGAGACTGACAGCAGAGCGAAAAAGGAGTGTCCGATTATGAAAATTGCCATCAGTGGCGGAAGCGGCCTGATAGGGAAAGCCCTGACGAAAGAATTGACCGATGCAGGTCACGAGGTCTTTATACTGACCCGCAGTAGCGTCAACCGTGAGCAGGAACCACATGTTCAATACGTTCGCTGGCTTTCAGGAAACACTTACCCGGAAAGAGAACTGGAAGGGATCGACGCCTTTGTCAATCTGGCCGGCGAGAATCTCAACGAAGGACGCTGGACAGAAGCCAAGAAGGAACGTATTTTGAAAAGCAGGCTCCAGGCGACGCGCGAGACCGTGCGGATCCTCCATAGCCTGAATAAAAAACCGGAAGTGCTGATCAATGGTTCGGCCGTCGGTATTTACGGTACATCTTATTCCCGGACCTTTACGGAAGAAGACATGGAGCCCGGTGAAGATTTCCTCGCAGATGTGGTATCATCCTGGGAAGAAGCAGCAGAGGATCTCCCTGAAGAAACCAGGCTCGTTTATTCCCGTTTCGGCGTCGTTTTGTCTACAGAAGGCGGTGCGTTGAAGAAAATGCTGCCAGCTTTCCAACTGTATGCCGGCGGAAAACTGGGTACCGGAGAACAGTGGATGTCCTGGATCCATTTACAGGACGTGGCAAAAGGGCTAAAGTTCCTCATCGACAATAAAGAAATCTATGGTCCTGTCAATTTTACCGCGCCGAATCCTGAGAAGATGAAGCATTTTGGCAAAACACTTTCAGGTGCTCTTGGCAAGCCTTTTTGGGCGCCGGTTCCGAGTGTCATGTTAAAAGCCATCCTTGGTGAAATGAGTGTCCTGGTCCTCGAAGGTCAGAAAGTATTGCCTCAAAAACTGACAGATAATGGCTATAAATTCGCATTTCCACACCTGAACGAAGCGTTTGACGACCTCCTTCAATAAACCTTGGAACTTCTCTTTTTTCAGAGAAGTTCCTTTTACTTCTACACAATCGTCCAAAACAATAGTATCATAAAGGGTAGAGGTTCTTTACGAAAAATTTAAACGTCTGTTTAGTAGTGTTATTTTTTCCTATGGAGTTGCCTTACACTGAGCAAGAATACTACGAAGCGAAAGGGAATGGTCATTAATGCCAACATTACAGCCGAGTTTTCTCGGAAAAAAAGTCTTCATCGATAAGACCAGTCACCGAAACTACACAATAAAATACGAACGATTCGTTCCGCCTCGTAAGATTCATGCACTCCTGTTTGAACAGGATGTACCGGTGATTTTTGCAGTTCTGGACAAAGATGGTCGCTTTCTCGACTCGTTCTTCCTGTCCAACAAAACAACGGCGGATTCTGCGGAAGCGATGGAGGAGTACAAAAAAATCGCTGAGCGTAAAGCAAAGCATAAAGTAACACAGGACGACCTTCATGATGCACTGAAACCGGAAAAAGAAGCCAAGATGAAGAACAAAAATATTAAAAAGCACTTGAAGGATGAACACCTTGAAGACATTAAGCATCAGTGGCCTTCGAGGTTGATCTCCCTGCAAAATGCAGATGGTGAAGCGGATAATTCGTTAATTATGGAGACCTTAAAAGAAGCCATTGAAGAAGCGAACGGTCAAAAGGCTTACGACTTTATTCTGTCACATCGCCTCGATCAGCTGATTCCGATGCTCAGTCAGCACGTTACAAGCACACCGGAATTAATCAGAACCGTTCCTGACAGCTATCTGAGCAGTGATCATCCTGAAGTGGTGTATCAGTTTCTGTTGAATGCTGCCGAACACGTGGATCTCCAGCAGCGCGGCGGCGTCGAAATGATTTTACGACAAGGTGAGCGAGTTGATCTGGTCCATCATGACAATCTGATGAAGCGCCTTCTGACCGTGTTGATGAAACGCGTCAAAGAAGAAACCGATTTAAAACCAACGGCGTGGTTATCAAAATCTGTTCATGATAAAGATCTTCGCTCTTCCATTTCCAGTATGCTGAAGGAAAAGAAATAGAACATCATTTTAAAAAGGCTGCCCTCCGTAATGGATGAGGCAGCTTTTGTATGGAGCAGGACGTCACTTCCCAGGTGCTCTTCGGGCAAAGTCGACGTAATTGAATTTATCCGGACGGTGCCTTGATTCAGTATATTGAAACAGTGTGGTATCGTCAAAATAGACGAATTTACGAACCACTACAACGTTCGTGTGTCCATTCATTTCAAGGAGGCGATCATCCTCTTCTTGAGAATCTTCAATGACGATTTCTTTTTTTGCGAAGCCGATGACCATATCAAGCTCTTGTTCAATATATTGGTAGATTGATTTCTCACAAATCGCTTTTGATAAGTGTTTCACGTAAGAACTGTTTAAATAATCTTTATCGAGTATAATCCGCTCACCATCGATTTCACGAACACGGTGGACTTTCCACACCACTGATCCGGCAGGGATTTGCAAATGATTACAGATCTCATCCTCTGCGACTTCCAGATTAAGTTCTTCCACATGTGTGCGTGCGTGTTTGTTCATCTTTTCTGCCGACTCTTTAAAACTCAACAGTTCGGAGAATCGTAAATCGGGCTTGACTGCGTCGAGCACAATGGAACCTTTGCCTTGTATTTTTTGAATGAAACCGTTTTGAGCCAGGTGATTCAACGCTTTTCGAATCGTTTCCCGGGAAGTATCAAATTGTTTCATCAGTTCATGTTCGGAGGCCAGTTTCGTCCCTGGAGCAAATTGCCCCTTGCGGATTTTGTCGGCTATTTTATTGTAAATATCAGTATACTTATTTTGCATGATTCATCACCCATAGCTTAGTGTATCACTTCTTAATGAGGAGGTATACGAGGGATTAACGGGGCTTTTTTTATCTAGTGGTAACTTGAGACGACTGTTTATTTCTCAATTCAAAAGAAATTAAACGGCAACTCATGTAAACTGTACTTAGTGTGAATGCGAAAGGAACGAATCGTTATGACGATCTTTATTCAAGTGGTATTGCCGGTTTTGCTCGTTTTTGGTGCGGGCTTTGCCATTCAGAAATGGCAGCGTGTGGATATCAAGCCGTTATCCGTTGTCGCTTTATATGTTGCTACGCCTGCACTGGTATTTCAAACGTTTTATCATGCAGAGATTGACCGGCAATACGGTTACATGGTGGCGTTTGCCCTTCTTTTACTCTTCGCCATTATCTTGATCAATAAATTGGCAGCGCTTGTCACCAAACGTTCTTCGGAAGAGGAGAGTGGCTGGATTCTCGGCACAGCTTTTATGAATTCCGGCAATTACGGGGCGCCGATCATCCTGTTTGCCTACGGACAGGAGGGGTTTGCCTTTGCGGTATCCTTTATGGTCCTGCAAGCGATTATCATGAATATCTTCGGGGTGTATTATGCAGCGAAAGGGCGCTCCGGTGTCCGTTTCGCCTTGAAGAGTGTCATTGGTATGCCGGTTACATATGCAGTCATCCTCGGGCTTCTGGTGCAGCTGAGTGGTACCACTGTTCCGGATAACCTGCTTGGGACTGTGGACATCCTGGCAGAAGCCGCGATTCCGATGGTGATGATCATTCTCGGCATGCAGCTGGCAAATATGAGCTGGGGTCAGTTTGAATGGAAGCCCCTCAGCTACGTGGTGACGGTCAGACTTTTAGTGTCACCTGTGATCGCTTATCTTCTGACATTGATCTTCCCGTTTGATCCGCTTTTGGCGAATGTGCTCATCATCAGTGCCGCGATGCCTTCTGCAGCGACGATTGTGATGTTTGCCGTGCAGTTCAATACGATGCCGAAATTTATTTCAAGCGTCACCTTGGTGTCTACGATCATCAGCATCTTTACCATCACTTTATTATTGATGATTTTAAATTAAAAGAAATGGCCAAAATTTAAGGAGGGATTTATGTTGGAGACTGAAGTGACGTTCAGACTTGCTGCTCGAAAAGATTTAGACAGTATCGTGGCGATGCTTAGTGATGATATCTTGGGGAGTCAACGGGAGAAATATGAGCAGCCTCTGCCAGAAACATATGTACAGGCATTTGAGGCGATTTCTGCTGACCCGAATAACGAGTTAGTCGTTGCTTGTAACGGTAGTGACATCATCGGGGTTCAGCAAATTACTTTCACACCATATATTACTCATCAAGGAGGATGGAGAGCTACCATAGAAGGCGTCAGGACATCATCTTCGGTAAGAGGGAGTGGTGTCGGTACTCAACTGATCAAATGGGCCATTCAGCGTGCAAAAGAACGAGGCTGTCATTTAATTCAACTGACAACGGATAAAAAAAGCGTCAAATTGCTCTGCAATTCAACACTCTTTTTTCTTCAATTTAATATTGGTATCTCACAAGATTGAATGCCTCAGATTTCACCGTTGGCTTTTCTCACTTTAATGGTTTTCGTCATGATCGTTTTCCATATGCTCATGGTCGGACATGTCTCCGTGTTCATACTCTTCGGTGTCAACATCGTCGGGCACATCTGCTTCTCCTGCAGGGAAAAACCCGACAGGCATGACATGCTGGCCCCTTGCAGTGATATGCGGCTGAACGAAATAGACATCCTCTTCTTCAATCGTAAAATTGATCGAATACACACCTTCAGAACCAGGCAGATCCGCTTCGATCATCTCGCTGTTCTCTTTATCATCTTCAAGCCAGATTTCGAAAATGACTTCACTTGCGTCATCCACTTCTTCTTCGCCTTGTGTGACGTAGGCTGTGAACGTGACTTCTTCACCCGGCTCAGCATGTTCCGGGACTTCCAGTTCTGCTTCAAGCTGATCGAGATTGACATCCTCCACACTGACCGCCTGATTGGTTTCCTCGTCGTTTCCGCAACCTGCCATTATCATGGCAATGAATATTGCAGTGATTCCCGTTTTCAACATGTTTCGAACCCCTTTTACACTATATTTATCATGATTAATTACTTTACAGCCAAATCATACACGTTTGGTTTGAATTCTGCCAGCATTTCGGTGATCTCTCACAAACATTTCACAGATGCACCTGAAATAGTTCTTCTTTTCTATTCTGATATATTAAATCAGAAGTTTACAATGTCTCGATAAGGGAATATATGACCGTGGTCAAAAGAATTATTCCAAAGGAGCGTATGACATATGCATGATATTATTATTGTAGGCGCGGGCCCAGCCGGCGCAAGCGCAGCACTCTTCGCTGCAAAAGCAGGTAAAAACACGCTCGTTCTCGACAGTGACCAGAGCATCACAAAGAAGGCATGGGTCGCTAACCATTACGGCGCCAAAGAGTTATCAGGTCCTGAGCTCGTGGATATCGGTATCGAACAGATGAAAGGCTTCGGAGCAGAGCATAAAGCGGCGAAAGTCTCGAAAGTTGAATCAACAGGAAATGGTGCCAAAGTCGTCACCGATCACGGGGAATTCGAAGCAAAACACGTACTCCTCACCACAGGTATGATGGCCAATGTTGCGGAAGATTCCGGCATCAGTGTAAAAGAAGGCAGTGAACCAAAGATTCAAAAAGTCGTCGACATCAAGGAAAACGGCCAGACCAGTCAGGCTAATATCTGGGCTGCAGGGACATGTGCTGACAAGAGCGTACACACGATTATCACTGCAGGGCATGGCGCTGAAGTAGCCATCAACATCATCAGTGAATTAAATGGTGAACGCTACGTGGATCACGACATCAATAAATAATCATTCCACAAAACAGCTTTCTTCAACAGGAAAGCTGTTTTTTTTAATAGGCCTCTTCATGTCCCCTGATCAGCTATGCTATACTTAATCCGCACAAGATCAATTATTAACTGGAGGCAACATGCTTACATTTGAAGAGAAACTGGCAATCATCGAATCATTCCCTGAACTTGAACGAAAAGATGTGTCAATGGGACGGGTGAACTTTCACTATAACGAAAGCTCCTACGATCAGAAGAACGTCGTGTATCACCTGCATCCCAACGGCAACGGCTTTGTCTACGCAGGCAGGATGACGGGCTATCAGACTAATGATAAAGGCATGGTCAATATCCGGGATTTTTCCGAGAAAGCGATCCGTTCCACCGTCAGAAAATCAATTTTGTCTTTAACACCGAAAGCACCCGATAAGCCCCTGGAGGATGTGGAAGAGATCTGGATTAATCAGAACGGGATGACACTCACGCTGATCAATGAGGGCACCCAGTGGAATGTTTATGCGGATGACCAACTCGACGGCACGTTCAATTCTTACCGGGAAGCGGCTGAAATCCTTGACGAAGAAGGATTTTCGCGAATTTAACAACGTCTTTTCAGAAAAATACCCCGTCGGCGGTTCGTCAGAACCGCCGACGGGGTATTTCTATGTTTGTTCAGATGTTCATTGCGTCAGATCGATGGTTCTGGTGCACACCCGTTCCAGTAAGCGCTCGTCATGACTGAAGACAATGAGCACAAGCTGTCGGGATTTCACCTGCTCCAGCAAAACGTGCCAGATTTTTGCCTGAGTCAGTGCATCCAGCATGGTTGAGATTTCATCCGCAATGATCACCCGTGTTTTTGGACCCAATGCCCTGAGAACACAGAATCGTTGCAATTCTCCTCCTGACAGTTCATTGGGCCAGCGCGCCAGCCAGTCCTGACGTATCCCGAAAGATGCCATTAACTGCTGATCCACATCCCATGCTTCTCTAAGAACATCATGCATGTTAAAACGGGGATTCACGGCCTGTTCAGGATGCTGAAAGATCAATTGCACAGGATTGTATCCTTTTTTTCTTATCGCTTTTCCGTCGAGTGTCACCTGTCCTTCAACAGGAGACATCAATCCGGCCAGAATTTTTCCGATCGTCGTTTTGCCGTAACCGCTCGGTGCTTTAATCCCTAATACTTCTCCACTGTCCACTTCGAGGTTTAATTTCCTGAACAGCCAGTCTTGGCGGTTATAGTAATGACCGAGATTCTTTGCCTCAAGTATCATAAAAACACCTCACCATCCCGTTGTTCACATGTCTTGATGGCGGCTCGTCAAGGTGGCATTCGGCCGTTGCAATCGGGCAGTGGTTGACAAAGACACAGCCTTGCATCGTTTCCAATGTATCGCCTCTCTCAACAGCATTCACTGTAAAATCGTTCTCGGGCAATGCCTGATACAAGGCTCTGGTATAAGGATGGCGCAATTGATCACCATTCCCTGTAAAATCACTGCTTCTCGCTGTTTCAATGGAGTAACCGCTGTAAAAGACAACGATGTGATCAGCCAGACGGCGGGCGAGGCTGATGTCGTGGGTGATAAATAGGATCCCTTTACCTCCCACTTTTAGTTCACGAAAATCATCAAGGGTCTCTTCCAAAACGTCCGGATCGATTCCAGGTGTTGGTTCATCTGCGATAATCAGTGACGCATCCCCCACCATTGCCGTTGCCACCAGCGCACGCCTTGCCATCCCGCCTGAGAGTTGAAACGGATAGTAATCGGCTACTCGTCGATCCAGTTTGTATTTATCGAAAATGTCCTGTTGGCGCTTTTTTTTATCACCTGACCGGACTGCTTGCCGCACTTGTTGACCGATCGTCATCAGAGGATCAAGAAAATTCACAGACTGGGGAATCAAGGCGATTTCAGATCCGCGCAGTGCTTCCATTTTCTTAGCATCGAGGGGTTCCCACTTATATACGATGTCACCTGTCTGTCGGCTGTTTTTCGGAAGTATACCAAGGATGGCATGAGCGAGCAGACTTTTTCCGGAGCCGCTTGCACCAACGATCGCCGTGATCTCGCCTTCATTCACTGTCAAATCAAGCTGCCTGATGACTTGAGTGGTCGTTGGCTTTAAGCCTTTCATCAATTGTGTAAACGTGATGGATAAGTTCTTCACTTCGAGTAACGTCTTTCTCCGCTCCATCCTCTCACCTCCCTCGTATCTTATTTTTTAGCCGGATCGATTACCGATGTGCCTGTGTTGGATCGATCAACTTGCGTAAATGATCCCCCAGCACATCAAAAGAACGGACAACAATCAGCAGCAGGAGTCCTGGAAAAAAGGCCAGCCACCACATACCTGTTGACAAATAGCGCATCGATTCCGATAAAATAATACCGATTGCCGGTTCATGCGGAGACAGGCCAAATCCTAAAAACGTAATGGCAGCTTCATGCATGATTGCATGCGGAAACAGTAACACAAGACCGACAATCAGTTGGGGCCAAAGGTGAGGTAACATATGATATCTCATAATCCACAGCCTTGATTTCCCGAATTGACTCGCCGCTTCAATATAAGGCTGTGATTTCAATTGCAGTACTTCACTTCTGATCACCCGGGCCAAACTGGGCCAATGTGTGAATGCGATGCCCACGACGATGCCTTTAAATCCTCCGCCTAATGCAAAAGAAATGAGGATCAACGTGACGAGGTGGGGCACACTCAAGAACAGATCAATGAGCCATTTAATCATGCTGTCAACGGTCTTTCCAAGGGTCGCTGCACAGACACCAAGAATCAGGGCAATGATTGCACTTGCCCCGGCAGCAAGCATGCCTACCCCCAGGCTTAATGTCAGTCCTTTCAGCGTCCTGGTGAGCATATCCCTTCCCAGCCAGTCCGTCCCAAACGGATGCAACCAGCCTGGAGCCTGATTCCGGTTCGTCAGTTCCGTCGTGATCCGTTCATCGCCCAGGATCAATCCACCCAGAATGACAGCAAGGATCAGTGAACTGCTCACTGCAATGACAACAAGCGTCTTCTGTCGAATATTCAGCATCACACAATCCTCCCCTCTTTAATTCGAGGGTCTACGATTGTATAAATCAAATCGGCAATCAAGTTTCCAACAAACACAAAGACCGTTGTGAACAATACAATGCCAAGGAGTAACGGCACGTCTCCCTGAAGACCTGCTGCAACCGTTGCCTGCCCAAGTCCAGGGTACGAAAATACCTGTTCCGCCAGAATCGCTCCACCAAACAGTTCTCCGAATGACGCGAAATGAAGTGAAACCGCCGGCAGAGAAATGTTACGAATGCCATGGCGGAAGTATAACGTCAGTCCGCTCTCCCCTTTTGCTCTGGCGAAGAGGATATAATCGCTCGTCATCACATCGACCAGTTTTTGTCGGGTATGCAGTGCCACATTGGCTACACCCAGAATGCTAAGGGCCAGAGCAGGAAGAATCAAATGGCGAATCCGGTCGGCAAAAGTGACATCCACTTCGAGAACACCCTGAGGCACACCCATTCCCACAGGAAACCAGCCGAGCCAGACGGAAAAAACAATCAATAACAAAAGTGCAAGCCAAAATGTCGGTGTTGAAGCAAGGGTCAAACAATACCATTTAATGATTCGGTCCGTCCATGTTCCTTCCTTCATTCCTGCAATGGAGCCCAGGATGAAACCAAACATTCCGGAAAACAGCCAGGCTGCGCCCATCAATGCCAGTGACGCCAGAAAACGCTCGGATATCACATCAATGACGGGCTGGCGATGGATCATTGAATTGCCAAAATCACCTTGAATTAATAATTGCGCCCAACTGACATACTGTTCGACCGGCGTAGCTTCAAGTCCCCACCGCTCAGCAATTTCTTCACGCTGATCTGCGCCCACCAGCATCATGTCTGCGCCGATATATGCCTGAACAGGATCGACGGGTGAAGCATTTGCAAGCCAAAAAGAAACGACACTGACGGCAATGAGCAGTGACGCAAGCTTAATTGATTTTCGTAAAATAAACCTACTCACCCTCACTGCCCTCACTGCCTTTCTCTCATCTTCAATCGTTCGCGTTAAAATGCCATTCATTTATGTTTTCTGTAATCGGCCAGCCATGACCGTGGGGTTGTATTTTCAGTTCACCCGTTTCCAGTCCTTCCCGGACAAGATAGACGTGATCGAGATTGACAAGCCAGGCCCAGGGTGCATCGCCAAGCGCACTGAATCCGGTCTCCCCATCCCATTGGGCGAGTTCCCAGTATTCCGTTGCCTTCTCCTCGGTCTCTGCGAGAAGCGCTTTTTCCATATATGCATCGACTTGTTCATTTTTATAATAGCCTGCATTGTACCAGCCGGCACCTTTCATCGTACTGCTGTAAAGATGATACATTTCCAGGGGATTATAACTTCCCCAGCCAAGCAAAACCGCATGCTCGTGCATGCTTCGTTCGATTTCATCCCAGCTTTTCCCTTCAACAATCACGTCAACGCCAAGTGGCTGAAGCCTATCACTGACAGCAATCGAGAGCGATTGTCTGACCTGGTCACTTGCAGGGTAAAGCAGTTTGAATTGAAGCTTCAGCTCTTCTTTTTCGAGAATCCCATCTCCTGAATGATCCATCCACCCATCAGCTTCAAGTAATTCTTTCGCTTCGGCCATACGGTTATCCTCAACCGTCGTATCTTCATTCCACCACGGCAAACCATCATTGACTGAGTGGGCTATACTGCCATAGCCTTCAAGCACGCCTTCTACCAATGCTTCCCGGTCAAGGGCCATATTGATGGCTTTTCGTACAGCTTCCTGACTGGTGACATCATTCCCTATTGGGTATCCTTCATCCGTGAATTCCCCACTTTCGACCATTGGAAAACTGATGCCGCGGTTATCAACACTTTCGAGGGAGACAATCTCCATTCCCTCAACGTCATCGCTTGCAAAACTTGGCGGGATCGCAGCGATATCAACATCTCCCCGCCTGGCCGCAGCAAAGGCCGCATCTTCTGCAAGGAACAGGAACGTCACCTGATCAAAAACCGGCTTTTCGCCATAAAAATGTTCATTGACTCCGACAATCAGCTGTTGCCCTTTATCCCACTGGATAAACTCAAAGGGTCCTGAACCAATCGGTGCTTCTGCGTAATTTTCATCGTGTGCATGTTTTGGGACAATCCCGGTTGTCACCAGTGAATGAATGAACGTGGATTGTGGTTCATGAAGGGTAAAATCAACAGTGTCACCCTCCGCTTCGACAGTATCCAGATTCGTCAAATCAACCACTGATGCACTTTCTTTGGCTGTTTCAAATGTATAGACGACATCATCAACTGTCAATGGTTCCCCGTCGGAAAAAACGACATCTTCCTGAATCGTCACTGACCAGACGTAACCGTCATCGGTCACTTCATAATCTGTTGCGAGGTCCTTTCCGATTGAGAAATCCACTTCTCTTGTTAATAGCGTACTTTGAAAGAGTGGTGAACCGTAACGTCCCCATCCTGTGGTGGGATCAAAACCGTCATCAGGCTCTCCGCCCAAGGCGAGAGTCAGGTTCGTTTGATCATTATCTTTCCCCTCTGATGCATCGCCGGCAGTCTCTTTACCCTCATTCATTCCGCAGGCTGTTACTGTCATGAATAAGATCACGCCACCTGCTGTCAGTCTTCCCTTCATATCATGATCTCTCCATTCAGCTGCATGTATTTTTAATCGAAAAGGAGGACTCGCAATGAATGGAGTCCTTCTGTTGATCTCTATAAAGTTAGATGAGTTGCCGATTAATTTTACTTGAGAGCGAGGAAAGCATCGACTCACATGTTTGTTTCAGATCATCGTCAAGCTGCTCATAGATCGATGCATGTGCTTCATCTGCTTCGATGAAAACCGGATGGTATGGAATCGTTCCAATCACATCTTCTTCAGGAAAATTATCCGTAAAAGTGGAGCCATTCGTCTCAATCCATTTATTTTTGATCACAAAACAGTCATTGATCCCGATATCGAGTGCCAGCTGTTTTACTGCATTTGCTGTTTCAATACTTCTTTTCCCTGGTTCAACAACGATCACAAGGGCATCAACGCTTTGTGCTGTTGAACGGCCCAAATGTTCCAGGCCTGCTTCGAAGTCAATTACCAGGGCATCTTCATCTTCTGTGACCAGGTGATTGAGTAACGTTTTTAAAAGGGAACTTTCAGGACAGGCACAGCCGCTTCCGCCTTTGTTGGCATTCCCCATCTGCAGCAGGTGAATATTGTTTCGTGTAATCGTGTATTGTTCAGGAATATCATCCACTTTCGGGTTCAGGGCAAACCAGCTGCCCTGTACGCCTGGTTCAGCACCCGTCTTCTTTTTGATCAGCTCACGATCGTCGGCGATGGTTTTCGTCCGGGATAATTCAGTCGGATCAAACCCTAAAGCCATGCCTAAGTTTGCGTCAGGGTCTGCGTCGACGGCCAGTACCCGATGACCTTTTTCCTGAAGCAGATTGGCAAAAATAGCCGACATAGTTGTTTTCCCTACCCCGCCTTTACCGGAGAAAGCGATTTTCAGCTGCTTCATGTCGTGGCCTCCTCTACAGTACTCAGTCCGAGTAATTTCCGTTTCATATCAATGCGTTCGATCAATTTTTCAGCTGCCAGAACCGGGTCTGGCTCATAAATGAGTTTCCCGCCAAATAATCGATCCGTCGTGACTTCCTCATCGCCCCGATTTCCCGTTAAGGTATGAGTGACCAGACTGGATCCGGATACTTGCGGATCTACACCGACATGGACATCCACCCCGTGACTGATGAAATAGGTGCCGATTGATAATGCTTTGGGATTATGTGTTTCAGGACAACTTCCTACAACCGGAATATCAGAAATTGCGATGTCCAATTCATCTGCGAGGGCTTTTAACAAATCCGCAGGGCGTGAATTATCCACGCAGCTGCCCATATGAAGAGCCGGCGGCAGTGAAGGCAAACCAGCCTGTTCACCGAGCAGTTTCAGCACTGATTTAACACCTTCTCCGCATTCTTTGACGCCATCTGGATTCATTAAGCCGTTTTTCGCCAGGGAATGGGCTGTGCAGCCTGTGGTCAGGACAAGCACATCTTTTTTCATCAATTCTTTCGCAACAGTCACATTGCCTACATCCTGCTTCTCTCTTGGATTCGTGCAGCCTACCATGGCTGCAATCCCTCTGATTGTACCATTCTTCAGAGCATCAATCAGCGGTTGAAGCGGTTTTTCTTCATTTAATTTTGAAAGGACATCGGTAATCTGTTCGGCAGAGAATCCGGCATATGCTTCCACTGTGTCTTTTGGAATCGATACATTCTGATGATCCCGGTTGGCATAGTTTTTGATCGCTTTTTCAACGATTTCTTTTGCTGCTTCATCGGCATGTTCCGGTTCAAAATCCACATGCGTGGCGCCTGCAATTTTCACGTGTCCAAGCGTTGTGATGATTTCTGTATGATAACATTCGGCCACCTGTTGAATCCCGGGCATGATGCATTGGATATCCACGACCATAGCCTCGAGTGCTCCGGATACAATCACGAGCTCCTGCGAGGAGAAACTTGAAGCAATCGAAACACCCTGTCTCATCAGCAGTTCATTGCCTGAACAGCAAACGCCAACGATGTTGATTCCTTCTGTTCCGGCGGCTTTTGCCTGGTCGTCAAGCTTTCTGGCCCATTCAACGACCTTTTCTGAAAGAAGGGGAATGTGACCGTGAACAGCAATATTGATTTTGTTTTCATCGAGTACACCCAGCGAATAGTTTGCTTTGACGGCTTGAGGAGTACCGAACAGCACGTCCTGCAAATCTGTTGAGAGATGCAGACCGCCGTAGCCATCAACAATTCCCAAGTTAATGCCACCTAAGAGCAGGTTGATCGGATCGGCATCACTTCCCATGGCTCCCCGTGTGACGGCTTTGGCGATTTCGAGATGAGAATTGACCGGAGCTAATCCGAGTGATTGCCACTTTGCAACTGATTTCTCCTGACCTCTGAAGCTCACCCAATTCATCGTGCCTTCTGGTCTTTGAAAATCTTCCAAAGCTTTCAACGCCACGTCCTTGGCGACTTCGTTGACCGATTTTCCCTCTACGGAAAGGTTGAGACCTTCGGCAATTCTGTAAAGTTTACCGACATCTTTAATGTGATAAGGCGCTTTTCCTTCGGCTGTGTGCAATAAGGCGAGGGCTACTTCTCTGGCATGTTCGGCATGTGCTGCCGTTCCTTGAATCAATGAATTCATGAAATTCCGGGCGACGATCGTGTCAGCATTCGCTCCGCAAACACCTCGTTGAGGGCCTTTCCCGTTCGGCTGAATCCGGCAGGGTCCTTCAAGACAGAGACGGCAGCACACACCTGCAGATCCGAAGGGGCACCTCGGAGACATCTGATCTGCACGGTCGAATGCCGTTTCAACCCCTTGTTCCCGGGCTTTGCCAAGCATATCCTGGACCTGAACGTCCATTGACACATCAACAGGATTTCTTGTTTTGGCCATTAATACCACTCCTACTTTTATTTTTGTAAGCCTTTTCATAAAAGTAACATAAAGAAAATCTGTTGTTTGTCGCCCAGCAGACATTTTCTTAATCGTTTAAGATAATTTACGCACGTTAAAAGATAAGTGCAAATAAGGCTTTCGCCATTGCATTTAGCGGAAAGCCTGGTTTTCTTAATGTTTTAAGTGGTCATACAATTTTTCGATTTCCAGAATCGTTATCTTTCTGGATTTAAGAGAAATCCATCCCCATTCCTGAAGCTCTTTGAGGATTTGATTCACTGTTTGTCTCGAACATCCGACCATGGCAGCGATTTCTTCCTGTGTTAAACCCAATGTCAAATGTACTTTTCCTTTCTCTGTTTCACTGCTTTTTTCTGCCATATAGACCAGGGTATAGATGATCCTTGTCTGTACATTATGAAAGACAAGACCTTCGATGATATTAAAGGAATGATGCAGTGTTTTACCCAGCAATTTCAGGACTTTAACCGCAAAAACCGGCGATGACTGCAACATGGTTATGATCGTCTCTTTCGGTATGATCTGCAGTTCGGTATCTTCAATTGCTATCCCAACGCCGCGTGCATGGCCGCTGTAAATATCCCCTTCACTGAGAATGACAACGGTGTATTCCTGTCCATCAATCGATTCAAAGGAAACTTTGATGCTTCCGGACTTCACATAATAAAAGTGGTCCGGATTGGATTGGGAATGAAAGACGATCGCACGCTTTTCATAGGAGGAAACTGGATGATTCGAGTCATGCTGATCCTGGAATAAATGTGAGCTGTTCTTATTGAGATCGTTCATGGTGTACTCCTCCAAGCTGTATTCTAAATAACAATCAGTATAGCATAAGTTCATGTCAGCAGATTCTTGGTAATTGAATTTCAGGGAGCCTCCGCTTAACTTTGTCCACTCCCAGAGCAGTCCTCAGAAACAATCGTCCTTCAGGACACTCAACGTGTTTTATATGGCCGATGATTGCAGCTTGCTCTCCGAGAGGATGGGCTTTCATCGTTTGTAACACCCGTTTGGCCTCATCTTTTTTTACAATCATCACGACTTTCCCTTCGTTCGCAACATACAAGGGATCGTAGCCAAGTAAATCACAAGCCCCTTTTATCGGTGGGGATAAAGGAATTTCCTCCTCTTCAAGAACCAGATCCAGATGTAAATCCGAGCATGCTTCAATCAATGTTGTAGCCAGTCCCCCGCGTGTCGCATCCCGCATAAACTTCAAAGCAAAAGGATGGGTTTCGCGTAAATGGTGAATGAGATGATTGAGAGACGCACAGTCTGACTCGACTTCATTCGTGATCGGCAGATCCTCTCTCAACGCCATAAGGGTCATGCCATGATCGCCAACGGTCCCATTCACCAGTATCACATCGCCTTCTTCGATTGCGGGTATCCCGGAGTGATTTTTATCACAAAGCCCCACACCTGTGGTATTGATAAACAAGCCGTCACAAGCGCCGTGCTCAACGACTTTTGTGTCTCCTGCAATGATTTTGACATTGGCTTTCCGGGCTTCTTCGGCCATGGATAAAACAATTTGTCTCAGTTCATCGACGGAGAAGCCCTCTTCAATGATCAGTCCGCAAGTGAGCCACTTGGGCGTAGCAAAAGATACCGCCAGGTCATTAACCGTTCCGGCAACAGCTAGCTTTCCAATATCTCCTCCGGGGAAATGGCGGGGGCTGACAACGAAACTGTCCGTCGTAATTGCAAGCCGGTTTGCATCACAGTGGACCAGTGCCGCATCCCACTTTGCTTCTTCATGATGTTCAAATGCTTGCACAAAAATATCCCGGATTAAATCATGTGTTTTCTGTCCGCCGTCGCCATGAGCGAGGGATATAAAGTCAGATCCTATTCTTATCATACGACGTCACCTTCTCTCTGTCAGACGATTGTCTCTTTCATCTCATAAGCTGCGGAACAGCTGCCTTCGTGTGATACCATGCAAGGTCCAACCGGATTGTCCGGAGTGCAGATGCGATCGAACAGTGCACATTCCAGAGGCTGAATTTTCCCGGTCAACACATCTCCGCAGCGGCAACCGGTTTTTTTAACCCGATGCGGTGTCTGTGTCAGGAGATCACTTGAAACACGAAAGTGGCTGAAACGATCGGTAAAAGCATACCCACTTTCGGGAATTTCACCGAGACCGCGCCAGGCTTCTTTTACAGGGGTGAGCATTTCACTGATCCACTGCCTTGCAACAGGATTGCCTTCGGCTGTTACAACCGCCTGGTAGTTATTGATGACCCCGGGGGTACCGGCTGTCAGCATATCGAGGTACTGCTTCAATGACGTGAGCATTTCATCGAGCGTAAAGCCACTGATCACACCCGGGATCGATCGGTTGTTTAAAAAATTAAAGTGACGCTCTCCGACAATCATCGCAACATGGCCTGGTAATATGAAACCATCCACCACGAGGTCTGGGTCATTCAGAAGCGTTGACAGGATCGGTTCAATCCGCTTCAAGGATAAATATACCTGTAAATTTTTCACTGATTTCTCTTCTGCTTCCCTGACTGCTGCGAGAATGGCAGGTATGGTCGTTTCAAAACCAATGCCAAGCAAGATGACCGTTTGACCCGGATTGTTTTCAGCAATCGTAACCGCTTCGGTCGGTGAGTAAAAAATCCGGATATCCGCGCCACGCTGTTTTTTCTCCATCAAGGTCGCATAAGATCCAGGAACACGCATCATATCACCAAAAGTCGTGAGAATAACTCCCGGCTGATCAACGAGGCTGATCATTTGATCGATCGCCGATTGATCCGTAACACAAACGGGACACCCCGGGCCGGAAATGAAACGAATGGCATGATCCAACCGGGTTTTCAAACCGGTTTGAGCCAAAGCAACCGTGTGGGATCCACAAACTTCCATAATCACTGGCTTCCTTCCGTTTTCTTTTTGATATTGTTTGGCCAGCGTATCAATTTGATGAATCATCTGTTCTCGTTCAGACTTACTCAGTTCAGGGTTAACGGGGGATTTCATCATTTAAAGCCCTCCACTCTTCAAGGCTTTGCAAGGCATACTCTTCATCGATGATTGACATGGCCTGTCCGGCGTGGATGATGACATATTGTCCAATTTCAACTTCGGGCACAAAAATGATGCCAACATCAACGGATGTCCCCATGACGTCGGCCGTTGCTTGATATCCGTCGATTTCTTTGACTTTGCCTGGTATTCCGATACACATCGGGATCCCCCCTGTTTTTCATTTTGATCTGTTCAGCCTCGCATTTGAAGCGATGAGTGCCTGTCCAAGACTGATGCCTCCATCGTTACACGGGATGTTTCGATGCGTTAAGACACTCAGTGATGAAGCGTTCAGCATTGCTTTAACACGTCGTTCGATATAAGGATTATGCATCGTCCCTCCGGAGAATAAAACGGCATTACAGCCGGTCTGAGTACTGATCGCAAGGGTTTCTTCTGCGATCATACGGGCCAGAGTCTCATGAAACATCCCCGCAATTTTCGTTGTGTCAACACCGTTTCGCTTTGCTTTGATCACGGCTGCTATCAGTTCATCAGTCTGATATACCCGCACATCCTTTTTCATTCTCCACGACGGCAGTTCAAACGGTTCAAAGCGATCGCTATACCGGACCATTTCCGAAAGTTTAATGGCGGCCTCGCCTTCTTCGAAAACCTCGTATACCACACCTAGAATCGCACTCACACAATCGAATAACCGTCCCGCAGAGGAGACATAATTCATTGCCAGATCACGTTGTACCATATGCTGCAGAAGGGCCCTTTCCTCCTCAGCGGGATGAAACCATGCCTGGATCAATGCATCTGCCTCATCCGTCTGATGAAGATACAGCCAGGCACTTGCCTGGCGCCAGGGGTATCTGGTGCCCTGATCGCCGCCGGGAAGAGGAAGAGGCTCGATGGATGCAAAGCGCTCAAAGCTGCCCACGTCTCCATAAAGCCATTCAAATCCCCACATCGTATCGTCATGACCATAACCTGTTCCATCAAGCATGACGCCAATGACCGGTTCATCCAGTGCCAACTTCCGATCAGCCATCATACTGACCATATGGGCATGGTGATGCCAGACATAATAAATGGGTAACGTCGTATCCCCAAGCCATGCTCGTTGCGGATAATTGGGGTGATAGTCCATGACCCAATCTGTGGGCTCAATCTGCGTTAACTTCCGGAAAGATTTCAGTAATGCTTTCGCTTCGTTTGCAGACGGCAGCTGATCGAGGTCCCCGTTATGCGGACCGACAAAGAGCTGCTTTCCCCGCCCGAATGTGAAGGTATTTTTTAATTGGGCACCGAGGGCAATGATACCGTCCACATCAAACGGCGTTACGATCGGGTCCGGCACAAATCCCCTTGCCCGTCTGTAAAAATGCGTCTGACCGTCTCTCACTTCCATCACAGAGTCGTCGATCGGTCTTGCGATTTTCCGATTATGAAACAACATACTGTCGACGAGATGATGTCCCCGTTCCAAGACATCTTCTTCATCAAAAAACATCGGTTCGCCAGACAGGTTTCCACTGGTCATCACAAGTGCATCAAACTTTTCCATGATTAATGCATGAAGCGGTGTCGAGGGAAGGAAGAGCCCGATCGAAGTCATCCCCGGTGCTACCGCCTCACTCAAGCCGGTTCTTTCTTTCTTTTGCATCACAACAACAGGTGCTTCAGCTGATTTGAGTAAGGATTCTTCCTCTTCAGACACAAGTGCAAACTGACGGGCTGAATCGATACTGTTTACCATCACGGCAAAAGGTTTAGTCGGGCGCTTTTTACGTCTTCTCAACTGCCTCACAGCTTGACTGTTCTTCGCATCACACGCGAAATGAAAGCCCCCTAACCCTTTAATCGCAACGGTCTTTCCTTCTTCCAAATCCCGGATCGTCCGGCTTAATGCAGGTTCATTTTCCAGGTTTCCTTCCCCGGTTCTTGACATGGAATGATATTTGAGTGAAGGACCACAAGCCGGGCAGGCAATGGGCTGGGCATGGTGCCTCCGGTTCATTGGGTCCGAATACTCTGCTTCACAGGCTGAACACAAGGGGAAATCTTTCATTGTCGTGACCGGCCGATCATAAGGCAATGACCGGATGATCGTGTACCTCGGACCACAATTGGTACAGTTAATAAACGGATAACGGTATCTTCTGTCATTGACATCCTTCATTTCAGTCAGACAGTCCTGACAAACAGCGGCATCGACAGGAATCACCAACGCCGAATGTCCCTGACTGGTGCTTTTACTGATCGTGAAATCTGTCAGGTTCTTTACAGGGCTATCCCACTGTTCGAAAGATTGAATTTTCGCGAGCGGGGGAAGTTCGTTATGCAATCGATGGATAAAAGTACTGACATCCTCCACATGTCCCTCAGCAAAAATTCTGACGCCATCCATATTATTTTGAACGTGACCGCTGATTCGTGTTTCATGTGCGATCCGGTATACGAATGGCCGAAATCCCACGCCCTGAACCCGACCGGTAATTACAACGTCACTGGCAACACGGTTTTTGCTTTCGAATCGATCCAGTTCACCCATGGCGTAATCCCCTCTTTTGTTAACGCAGAGACTTCGAATAATTCAGAATCAGGATTGATCTGGTTCAAATCTCTTCTGGCCTCTTCAACTGAAAATGGCAGGTAAGGCAACAAGTCCATCTTATTCAACAAAACCATTTCTGTCCGTTTGAACATGAAAGGGTATTTCGTAATTTTATCGTTCCCTTCCGGAATGCTTAACACCGTAATCTTATGATGCTGACCGAGATCATAGCCCGATGGACAGACAAGATTCCCGACATTTTCAATGAAGAGAATATCAACATCCTCAAGGTCGAATTCCGGCAGTACTTTCGTGATCATCCGGGCGTCCAGATGGCATCCGCCATTTGTATTGATCTGAACCGCTTTGGCTCCCGCTTCCCTGATGCGCATAGCATCTCTTTCAGTTGCCAGATCGCCTTCAATCACACCGATCCTGTATCGTCCGCTTAACTCTCTGATGGTCTCTTCTAAAAGGGTTGTTTTCCCAGCGCCAGGGGAACTCATCATATTGATGACCAACACCTGGTATTTTTCGAACAGGTTGCGATTAAAATCAGCGGCTTTGTTGTTATCCTGCAGCACATCTTCATTGAGCTTCACTTTCATCATATCTTCCTCCTTCATAACTGATAATTTGAAAGACTTCTCCTTTAATAATCTCTCCAGAAGGCATCTCACAGTCAGGACAGAATGCGAAACGGTTATCCGGCTTGTAATTTCGTTTACACACCGTACACCTCGCTTCAGCTGCTTCTTGTTCCATAACGAGCATGGCATCTTCAAGAAGAAAAGGATATTCTCCGGAGGCCTTCAGCATATCGAATGCCATGAACAGGGCTTCTGGCATCACATTGGAAATGTCACCAACGATCAGTTCAATTTCATTCACATAATCAAAGCCCTGACCGTTCTTATGGCGGTCAACAATGGCAAGGATGTCTTCCATAAGAGCTACTTCATGCATCGGCTCACCTCTTTTTTTTATAAAGAATGTGAAGTTGTTGACGAATGAATTTTACCGGGCGAAGATCCAGGTGATTCCTTGCTTCATCCGCTGTCCATTGAAAGTTACATGTGAAGCATTTAATCTCATCACTGAAACTTTGGTAATGTAGTGAAGACCGGCAATCAGGACAGATTAATGCCCATGCCTGCCAATCTTCGCCGGTTTGTTTAATCAAAAACGCCTGTTCATGAATCCAATACACGCGATCTTGATGAACGAACCCATGAACGGGCCACCACTCATAGCCTTGCATCGTAAGCCATTGCATCTTGGTATTTGAAACATCTTCTTGAATCAGTGGTTCAGCCGCTTCATATGAGGTTTGAATCAGACTCGATCGAAGTTCTTTGAGAAAGCCGGCTCGATTCATGCCATTCCCTCTTCCATTGTGTGACTTTCTTACGGATGACATCCATTAATTCCGGAATAGACTGTTGAACCGATTCTGTCAGCTCCGTTCCCATCACCAGTGACTCGGGTTGAATCCCGACGATTGAAATCTTTTCAGGATAACAGTCTTTCAGTTCAGCAACTTGAAGCACTTCCTGAAAGCCCAGCTGGTGCATCGACATTTTCAAAGAGAAATAATCAGGAAGATCATCACCCTCAAGAATAATGACGCTTCCTGGTGGCTGGTGATCTGCAATCGCATCAATAATCAGAAGCCCCTTCGCCTGTTCGACCGGCTCCAGGAGCCTGAGTCCGTCAGTGGACCCCTCAATCACCTCAACATCAGCGTCCTCTTCAAACAGGCGGATCATATCCGGCAAGATATGAATCCCCAGTCCTTCATCACGATAAAGAAAATTCCCAAGGCCGATGACTTTAATTGGCTTTTCGCTTTGGCTCATCGTCAGAACCTCCCGGATCATCCATTTCCTTGTAGCCGGTAAACATGCTTGAGAGTGTTTTATTTCGCTCCAGCCAGGTTTCCCGGAGAACAAAATAATGATGGGTCATCACAAAGACGAGAATGGCTACAGCCGAAAAGAAGTGAAGTCCGCGAATGTTGGCACTGTTTCCGAAAATGTTCGTCATCCAGGCAACCGAAGACCCGAGTAGCGTTCCAGGCTGTGGTTCGAACAGCAGAAACAAACCGGTAGCAATCACAATCAATCCACCGAGGCCCATAAAGATCCAGTACGACAACTCTGCAAGGGGATTGTGTCCTACATAGTGTTTTTTATTATTTTTCATAAACAGATAATGTTTCCCTGTTTCTAACACCCCAGTCCAGAATGAAGCCTTCAACGGATTGGATTTGGCATATTGATTCCCCACCAGAAAGAGATAGAATCGGAAGATCAGACTGGCAATAAACACAAATCCAAAAAAGAAGTGTATATACCTTGCCCATCCCATAACAAAAGAATAATAGGCTTCTTCTGGAATCCTTGCGCCAAAGAAAGGAGAGCTGATATAAAAACCCGTTATCAACAGAATGGTAATGGAGAGAGCATTTACCCAGTGAAATATTCTTAAAGAACGTTCCCAGACGAATACACGTTTTTTAGTCGAACCGGTTCCCATTACGAACGTCTCCTTTCTAAATAATCCGGATTTTTGTCGTTCCTTCCTTCTCTTTATCCGTCAGATGAACCGCGCAAGCCAAACACGGATCAAAAGAGTGGATGACGCGAAGAATTTCGATCGGCTGCTCAGGATCCGCAACCGGAACGCCCTTCAATGCTTCTTCGTATGGTCCCGGTTGCCCGGTATGATCCTTCGGTGAAGCAAGCCAGGTGGTTGGTACAACGGCCTGATAATTTTTAGCTTTGCCGTTTTCAATTTCAATCCAGTGACCTAAAGATCCCCGCGGCGCTTCCATCCATCCGACACCTTGAACATTATCGGGCCAGCTGTTTGGTTCCCATTTTGATGAATTAAATGTCACTTGATCACCTGTTTTTATATTGTCAATCAACGCATTCATGTCATCACGCAACCAGCGGACCATCAATCTTGTCTCCAGCCCTCTTGCAACGGTTCGCCCAAGTGCACTGTAAAGAGCGTCCATCGGTACGCCAAGGGCTTCAAGGGCTTCATCCACAACCTGCTGAATCTCCTCATTCCCCGATGCATAGCCTACCATCAGACGGGCGAGGGGACCTGTTTCCATAGCATGTCCTTTATAGCGTGGGGCTTTCACCCATGAATAACGCGCATCCGTATCCAACTGGTCAAATGGTGGTTTGGGACCGCTGTAGTTCAAATCAGTCTTCCCCTCCCACGGGTGGCGACCGTCTCCATCTTCCCGTTCGGCATCGTCATACCAGGCGTGATCGGTAAATTCCCGGACGTGTTCCGGATCTCTCAGATCGACTTCCTGAATATCTTCGAGCTGGCCATCAATGATGGCTCCTCTTGGCATCCGGTATTTCTCGACTTCACGGACATCCCCGGTGGAAAAATCACCGAATGAGAGGAAATTTGGTTTCGCTGCACCATACAGCCAGTCTTTGTAATAGGAACCGATCGCTAATAAATCAGGGATATATACTTGTTCTACGAAATCAAAGGCCTCATTGATTAATTTCTGCATGTGACTGAAACGCTCGGCATTAATCGCGTTGTCGGAGTTGATATCAATCGGTGTCGCCATGCCGCCAACAACATAGTGAGGATGCGGATTTTTTCCACCGAGGATGGTATGAATCTGCACGATGTTCTTTTGCCAGTCCAACGCTTCAAGGTAGTGGGCAACAGCAAGAAGATTCACTTCAGGTGGAAGTTTATACGCCTCGTGACCCCAGTAGCCATTGGCGAAAATACCTAACTGTCCGCTGTCAACCAGCTTTTGAACTTTATCTTTCACGCCTTGAAAATAGCCCGGGGACGATTTTGGCCAATCTGATATGGACTGAGCGATTTGGCTGGTTTCTTCGGGGTCTGCTTCCAATGCATTGACTACATCAACCCAGTCGAGGGCGTGCAGATGATAGAAGTGAACAACATGGTCATGAACAAACTGCGTTTCATTCATAATTTCCCGGATCAGTGAAGCATTTCGGGGGACTGTAATATCAAGTGCATCCTCTACTGACCGGATCGACGCCAACGCGTGAACCGTCGTGCAAACGCCGCAGATTCGCTGAACGAAAGCCCATATATCACGGGGGTCCCGGCCGACAACAATTTTTTCGATGCCTCTGACACCTGTCCCACTGCTGTAAGCTTCTGTAATGTATCCGTTTTCAAAATCAGCTTCAATCCTCAAATGACCTTCAATGCGCGTTACCGGATCGACTACTATGCGCTCGCTCACGATTTATTCCTCCTCATTGTCGCCCTGGTCAGACGCTTGATCAGACTTTTTTGTTCTTGATTTTTGAATGGCAGTCACTGCAGCATGACCGGCAATACCTGCTGTACCCACACCAACGACTGCTGCTCCCACCGTTTCAGGATTCAATGTCGTTTGCGTTCCTGGAATACTTACCCGTCTCGTGAAGAATGGGCCGTTATCCCAGAAGTGGTTTTCACTGCAGCCGATACAAGGGTTGCCTGACTGAATCGGGTAACTGACTCCGCCGTTCCAGCGCATTTCCGCACAGGAATTATACGTCGTCGGACCAGCACAGCCCACTTTATAGAGACAATAGCCGATTTTGGCGCCTTCATCATCGAAACTTTCAACGAACAATCCTGAATCGAAATACGCCCGACGATTGCATTTATCATGCACTCTTAAATTGTAAAAGGCTTTCGGACGTCCTTGATTATCCAGTTCCGGCAGCTCATCAAATGTGAGAAAGTGGGCAATGACGCCTGTCATCACTTCTGCGATCGGCGGACAGCCCGGAACTTTGATGATCGGAGTGTTTTCGACGACTTCGTGAACCGCTTTTGCATTTGTCGGATTCGGTGAAGCTTTGGCAATGCCTCCCCATGAAGCACAGCTTCCATAGGCAATGATCGCCATTGCTCCTTCTGCTGTTTCAAGGAGTGTTTCGCGTGCGGAGTGACCGGCAACCGTCAAAAATTCATCTTCTGTAACATTTCCTTCGACAACAAGAATGTACTCACCAGGATAGTTTTCCATAACTGCTTTTCTTGCGTCTTCTACGCGTTCGCCGGATGCGGCTGACAGCAGTTCACTGTACTCCAGGGAAATCAGATCGAGAAGGACGTGGTCAGCTGCTGGATGCGCTGTACGGATGAAGGATTCCGAACATCCGGTACAATCCATCAGTTGCAGCCAGATAACCGGAATCCGTTCATGCGTTTCCAGCGCATGCGCAACACGTCCGCGATCTGAATACCCAAGTCCAACAGTTGCAGCAAGTATCGTACACATCTTCATAAAGTCTCTGCGGCTGACACCTTTGTCAAACAAATGATCATGGATGGTTCTTGATTTCACGGTGGCTTTCAATGAAACTCCCCCCTTTTAATCATGTTATAACGATTGTATAACTAAAATTCAAAATAATCTGTGACTTTTATCACCGCTAGATAAATCTGATATTTTATTACTTAAAAATACATAAACAACCTCCTTTTATTGATATTTTCTTTTGGCTGCCGCTTTTTATCTTCTGTTCGTTCGGTTATGCTGTATCAAAATCTAATGAATCTCTTGATCTGTTTTTGTAAAGAAAATGCTTGGCTTATCGCCAAGTCAACGGCGAAAACCTGAGTTGCACTTATACTTCTATCCTTTAACGAACTTGAACATTAATAGATGAAGTGTAAAAAAACTGCACCCCCGGATACTTTCCGGAGGTGCATAATTGACTAGATAAGCTCAATCACCGCGACGACTTCTGTCTGGGCCGTCTGCGGGAACATATCAACAGGTTGAAGGCTTTTCACCTTGTACCCATTTTTCATCAGATCATTGATATTCTTTGCCAGTGTCGATGGATTGCAGGATACGTAAAGAAGCTGCTTTGGCTTTACCTTGGCAATCGTCTCAAGAAGAGGCTGATCCAGACCCGAACGCGGTGGATCAACAATCACCGTATCCGCTACAAACCCCTCAGTTTGCCATTTGAGAAGCACTTCCTCTGCGGTGCCCGTTTCAAATACTGCAGAGTCTGCCCCGGCGGCTTTTGCATTGGCATTGGCATTTTCCACGGCTTGAGGCACAGTGTCCATGCCTCTCAACTCACCGATGTCGCCTGCCAGCCAAAGCCCGATGCTCCCGACGCCGCAATAGGCATCCACCACTTTTTCTTTTCCAGTGAAGTTCCCCGCTTCTTTGACTATTTCATAGAGTTTCTTTGTCTGCTGCGGATTCAACTGGAAAAACGACCGCGGTGAGAGATGATAGTCGATGTCTCCCAGTGTCTCGCGGATCGTTTCCGATCCGTGAATCAGCTTTGACTGTTCACCGAAAATCAGCGGCGTATCCTCGGTGTTGATGTTTAACGAAATGGATGTTACCTGAGGAAAACGTTCCGTTACAAGACGAACAAATTGATCTTGTTTCGGGAAGGATTTTTTTGAAATGACTAGGGTCAGCTGCCATTCATCTGTTTCAAAGGCAGTACGTACAACAACCGAGCGAACCAATCCTTTTTGCCGTTCCCGGTCATAAATGGAAAGTTTCAAATCCCGGATTATTTGCTTGACTGCCAGATTAACTTCATTCGTCAGGGGATGCTGAACGAGACATTCATCAATATCAACCAGTTCATGACTGCCCTTTGCATACAATCCGGCGATTACTTCGCCTTCCTCATTCGTCCCAACCTGCATCTGGCTTTTATTCCGGTAGTGCCATGGATCTTCCATACCGACCGTATCGAAAATCTCGACTTTGTTCATCGGAATCTTTGTGTAGCGTTCCATCGCCTGAATGACCTGATCCTTTTTGGCCTGAAGCTGTCCCGGATAGCTCACATGCTGGAGCTGACAGCCACCGCATTCATCGTACACAGGACAAGGGGGCTCCACACGGTCTTTTGAAGCTTTCCGGATCCGGACCACTTTCGCCTGCGCATGCTTTTCCCGAAGAGCAGTCACCTCTACCACAGCTTCTTCCTCCGGGATGAGACCGTCGACAAAAACAACCTGCCGTTTATAGTAGCCAATGCCTTCCCCATCTATTCCAAATCGTTTAATCGTCAATGGGAACCGCTGTCCGATCTCCATGGTAATTCCCTGTTCTTCGCTCATGCCATTTCCTCCCGGTTTCATCAGTACACCACCGTCGAAGACGTCAAATCGCCTTCAGTTTGCAGATGCTGCTGATTGTTGGTGTAGTGAATTTTCGGCGTACCGTTCGTGAAAACCACTTTTGTAATCCCTGTATTTCCGATCACGAAAGGACGGTTTGCCTTGTGCCAGCCTGATCCGATAATGAGATACATCAAATAAATGCTGATGAATCCTCCGTGGGAGACGACGGCAATATTCCCAGAAGGTAAATCAGTCAGTTTCTCGGTAAGTTTTTCACACCGGAGCGTAATCGCTTCGATGGTCTCTGTACCATCGATACCGGATGTCAACAGTGCCTCAGACTTCATCTCTGGAAATTGATCAGCCATCTGCTCACGAGTCATTCCTTCAAGTGGACCCAGTCCCACTTCCCTGACCAGCGGCTCAGAATGAACATGTAAACGGCCATTATTTTGCCGATGGCCAATCGCTTCTGCTGTAAAGCGTGCTCTTGACAGATCACTGGAGAAAATCTCGTTCAGCTTTGTTTCAACAAACCAGTCTGCAGCGAGTTTCGCCTGCATCTGTCCCAATTTTGATAACGGAAATTCCGCATGCCCCTGGATAATCCCGTGTTTATTTGCTTCAGATTGTCCATGCCTGACAAAATAAATAACCTGCTCTTCATTCATATCGATCACTCGCTTTCAACCTCTTATTCTACGGCGTAATGAAAGAAAAGTCGATACTTGGTTTTTTTAAGAGGACCAACAAGGAAAATAATTGAAAATTATTATTATTTCGGAATAAATGACGTATAACCTGTTTATAACGTGTCAATAATGGTAAAATGTGTTCAGGTGCCGCCACACATCATGAACTCTGCAACAAGACGGTGGCACCTCTCTCAATACCATTTTGAAAAGGGGTGTATTCATGGTAGAAGTGAAAGAAGGGAAGATGGGGAAAGAAATTATCGTAGGTGAGAACGCTGTATCGCGTTTTCTGTTTGTCAGCACGCGTTCCGCTGCAATCTGGCTGATATTAAGGCTTTACCTAGGCTGGCAATGGCTCACAGCCGGTTGGGGGAAAATCGGTGCAGAAGGCTGGACAGGCCCAGGTGCAGGTGGTGCCATTGAAGGCTTCATTGGTGGCGCACTGGCCAGTGCAGAGGAGGGTGAAGTTGCCGGATGGTATGCTTCGTTTCTTGAGAACGTTGTCATTGCAAACCCCGTAGTTTTTGCTTATTTAGTCGCATGGGGTGAGTTCTTTGTAGGATTGGGTCTGATCGTTGGTTTCTTAACAGGTATTGCAGCATTTTTCGGTGCTACAATGAACTTCTCCTTCCTGTTGGCAGGTACACTCAGTACAAATCCACTCATGTTCTTCATTGCGATTTTGCTGATATTGTCCTGGAAGGTTTCAGGCTGGTACGGTCTTGACCGGTGGGCGCTTCCGAAATTCGGTACGCCATGGTCAAAAAGATCTGAAGGACCACCATCCGACGAATAACATCATATTCACCAAATGGTATCCTTAGTTAATTAAAGTGTGACAAAAAGCGTCCGGATCATCAAATTGATCCGGACGCTTTATTTAGAAACGATTATTCTTCTTCACTCTCACCATCGTCTTCTGCTTCATCCTCTTCGAGGGTTGTTCCTTCCGGTGAAAACGTAGACGCCACAGCAAGACCGGCACCTGTTACCTCTGCATCACTTCCTGCAGGAAGCATCACATCTACATAGTAATATCCTTCTTCAACGATTTCATAGAATTTAAATTGCTCGTATTCCTCGCCATCTACAGATTCAGGGAAGTGACCTGGTTCAGATGCGTCGCCCTCTACATGGAAATAAAAGTGGAATGGTGTGTCATCATCGAGATGAACGGTTTCAAAGCTGTTTACATGCCCTGCGGAACCCAGAACAGAGCCTTGAAGCTCTGCGGAACGCTCCGTATCGACCTGCTGGGTCAATATCTCTTCGCCTTCATAGTTGAAACCTTCTCTCAAGGAAATATGAAGTCCTTCAAGGTCGCTCCCATCTTCTGCAGAAAGATGAACAATGCGATGCGTACCTTCTTCGTCTTCTTCCATACTCATCCCATCAGGCATTGCAATCTCTTTTCCGAATTCCGTTTCCATTAACTCGGCATCGACTTCACCGGATGTCCCATCGTACTCGTAGGACAGTACTCCGTCATCGTGGGATACGTTTTCCACAGGGTTACTGCCTGTTTCTGCTTCTTCGCCACCGTTGTCTTCGTCTTGATCATTGTTGTTCATATCATTCATGTTGTTGTCGTCGTTGTTGTTTTCATTGTCATCTTCGTTGTCCTCATTCATTTCGGCATCATTGTTATGATTCGCATCGTTCATGCCATCATTCACATTGATGTCCTCATTATTGTCACCGTTGTTACAAGCAGTCATTACTGCAATAGCTGCACCTGCCACTAATGTTCTTGAAATAATTTTCATTGCTAGTTACCTCCCTGATATGGATTCATTCTCACAGGGAGTATACCAACTTCATAGGATTTCCTAAACATTCGCATTTGTAATACAATTGTAAATTTATTATTTTACAATTTCCAAAACCCGGCACGAGCGTTTTTTGGGCGGTTTGTCAAAAACCATCAAAAATTGTGTGATGTACCTGATTAAGTAAGTCACTCCAACAGACAATCTTCCAGATCGGTATTTTCAGTGATACCTGTTGAACATCTTATTGTTCACGGTAGTGCTGACACTGTTTCTCGAGATCGTCAAGCATCAATAACAGGCGATCAATATCTTCAACTTCCGTTTTTTCAGGATCAAGTTCATCGAGCATTTCTGACAACTTTTCCATCCGATTATGGAGCTCTTCAAGCTTATTGACTTTCGGCTGATCATTCATATCATTCGCACCTCTTTTCTTCATTTGAACGACGTCTAGTTTAACAGATTTCTGTCGTTTGCAAAATACCTGAATCAATCTGTGCTATAATCCATACGATGCGTTTTTTTCAACGACTTTATCGAATGATGGTGATCTTAAATGACTCATAAAATAAGTAATACATCTGCTCAGGACCCGTGGGAGGCTTATGAAGACATCCGTATTCACGGAAAACCTGTCCTCTCAAATATAGAAATCACGACGACACACCTGTGCAATATGAGATGTGAACACTGCGCTGTCGGCTACGGCCTATTAACAAAGGACCCTGACCCACTGCCTTTAGAACTGATAATCCGCCGTCTCGATGACGTAAAACACCTGAGGGCTTTCAGTATCACCGGTGGAGAACCGATGATGAGTGTGCGGCAGGTAAAAGAATATGTCATTCCATTACTGAAGTATGCCAAGGAGCGGGGCGCAAAGACGCAGATCAACTCTAACCTGACCATGCCATTTGAGCGGTATGAATGGATTCTTCCTTACCTGGATGTCCTCCATATCTCGCACAATTACGGGAGCAAAGATGATTTTGCCGATATCGGCTTTGCTGTCATGGATCGAAAACCCGGCCTCGAACAGCGCTACACAGTTTTTGAAACGATGGTGGCCAATGCAAAAGCCCTTTCATCAAAGGGGCTCATGCTCTCTGCGGAAACAATGATCAACAATAGGACTCTGCCTCATCTCGAAAAGATCCATGATCAAATCATAGCGATGGGCTGCCAAAGACATGAGGTCCATCCAATGTACCCTGCCAGTTTCGCCGAGCATTTGCCTGTAGCTGATCTTAAGGAGATCCGCAAAGGGATACACCGTTTACTCGACTATAGGAACCCGGACACCTGGATGCTTTTCGGTACATTACCTTTTTACCCATGCAGCCAAGACGATGACGATCTCAAACTTTTACAACGGCTGAACGAGACGAAAAACGTCACCGTCCGAAACGATCCGGACGGTCGTTCAAGGCTCAATGTCAATCTTTTTGATGGCAGTATCCTTGTAACGGACTTTGCAGCAGAAGGCAAGGTCGGCAACATCCTGAACACATCTCTCGAAGAAGCTTATGACAAGTGGAAGAAAACGGCCCTGGCCAAGTCTCTGGACTGCCACTGCCCGGCAGTATCTTGCCTCGGACCGAATCTTCTTGTGAAAAATGCTTATTACCCGGATGTTGATTTTCTTCAAAGGAAAAACCGGATCACTTATGACTGATTATTTCTCTTCGAGTACTTTAATGTCTCGCCAGTTTCCGAGTTTATAGTAACCGATCGCAATCAGGCTGCTTAATAAAAGACTTGCGGCCATCCCCATACCGATGCCCACTTCACCATAGAGTGTCGCAAAAAGCCAGGTCAGCGGGAAGCGGAGAATCCAAAAGGAGATCACGTTCAGGACAAAGACCTGAAACATGCCGCCTGCGGCCCGGATGACACCATTCAAGACGAAATTGATACCTAAAAATGGATAGAAAAGGGCCACCGTTCTGACATACCGTTCACCAAAAGCGATGGTGTCCGGATCGTCCACAAACATCCTGATTAAGAAACCAGCGTTTAAAAACACCAGCGTACAGATGGTCACGGATACCACAGCAATCAGGATCAGTCCGCTTCTGGTGATCTCACCGACCCGGTCCCATTTACCGGCACCAATGTTCTGTCCGGCCATGGCATTCAAGGCAGAACCCAGTGTCAGTGCCGGAAGCATCACCAGACTGTCGAGACGCTGGGCAGCGCCAAAGCCTGCCACTGTAGATTCTCCGAAGGACGTGACCACTGTCATGATCGCCAGTACACCTGCGGAAATGACCACCATGGACATTCCTGATGGCAAACCGAGTTTGAATATTTTTTTCATTAGTGCGGTTTCAGGCAATCTGGGCATTGTAAACGGGACGCCTGCGCGCCTGATCGAGAAGATCAGACCGTAGGTGAAGGCTGATCCCTGGCTGACGATCGTGGCAATTCCAGCCCCGGCGATGCCCCAGTCGAATACATAAATGAACAATGGATCAAGCACGGAATTCAATAAGAGCGCCATGGCGACGAAGCGTACCGGGGTTTTACTGTCACCCAAAGACCGGAGCACTGTCGCAATGAAGTTGTAGCCGAATAAAAACAGGACCCCTGCAAAATTAATCCGCAAATACAATGCAGCCATCGGCAGAATCTCTTCCGGCGTCCCCATCCATCCGAGAATGGTTTCGCTGAGAAAAAAACCGATGATCCCTACCAGAAGGGTCAAAAGCCCAAGGGTAACGACAAAAGCATTCAAGGCTTTTGCCAGTCCTTTATCATCTTTGGCGCCTTTATATTGTGATAGAATCGTAAGGGCTGATGTATTTAAACCGATGATAAATGACAGAATCGTAAACACCACAACACCGGAAATTGAAATGGCTCCCAGGGCGCTGGCACCAAGGAGATTCCCGACCCAGAGGGAGTCCACCAGCTGATAGGATGTTTGTAAGACATTCGTCAGAAATATCGGTGACGAAAACAGGATCATTTTTTTCATGATGCTGCCTTCTGTGAAATCATACGATTTCGCCTGCATAGCTGCTTCCTCATTTCACTGTAATCTGCGTTCATTTTACGCTTTTACAGCTGATGCGTCATGTCAAAAGACTTCAACCGTTAACAGTCAGGAGAATGTCCAATGTCCACACTTAGTCATCAAGAGGAAAATTCACCCGTTTACCGGTATTGGGTTCTGGTCGGCATGGTTTCCATTGCCGGCTTCAGCCAGGGGATGCTGTTGCCTGTCCTTTCCGTCATGCTCGAAGGTACAGGCATTTCCTCTTCGGCAAATGGCTTCAATGCCGCTGCTCTCTACATCGGGATCATTTTGATCTCCCCCTTTATCGAAGCGCCGGTGAGAAAACACGGATATAAACCTGTCATCATCACCGGGCTCGTCATCGTGTTTATCTCGCTGATGCTCTTTCCCGTCTGGCAAACGTTCTGGTTCTGGTTTATCTTGCGAATCATCGTCGGGATTGCCGATAACCTGATTCATTTTTCCACACAGGTCTGGATTTCCACCACGAGCCCAAAAGAAGTCAGGGGCAGGCAGCTGGCGATTTATGGCCTCGCCTTCGGTCTTGGCTTCGGGATAGGTCCGATGATGACCAGGCTTTTGACCTTCAGCGAATACTTGCCCTTTATCATCGCCAGTGCTGCCAGTCTCGTTGCGCTGTTGTTTATGATTCGTCTTCGAAATGAATACCCGGCAAGTGATTTCGAGACGGCTTCAAAGCTCGGCACACTCATTCGTTACCGGAAAGTTCTCTCCATGGCATGGTTCGCTCTGCTACCGGGGTTTGCCTACGGGTATATGGAAGCTTCCCTTCACGGGAATTATCCGGTATACGCGATGCGGATGGGCATGGATTTATCGTTCGTCACATTGTTCCTCTTACCTGGATTTGTGTTCGGCAGCCTGATCACTCAGCTGCCACTCGGCATGCTCAGTGACCGCCTGGGACGGAGTAAGGTGCTGATGGGGATTATGGGGATCGGCAGCGTCTTGTTTTACAGCATGACCTTCGTCGAGGAGAGTCAGTGGCTCTTATTCACGCTCTTTGCAGCGTCTGGAATGCTGCTGGGATCTTCTTTTTCTCTTGGCATTGCGTACCTGGCAGATCTCGTACCCGCTAATCTGTTGCCCACCGGGAACGTGATGACAGCAGTCCTGTTTGCTGTGGGGAGTATGACGGGCCCTGTTGTCGGAGGTTTTCTGATCGAAGTCATTGGTGAGGGGGCTGTGTATTATTCCATCAGTCTGATGCTGTTGACGATGTTCACAGCAGGGATTGTTTTTCATATGCGGATGCCGGTGAAAACAGAGCAGGCAGCTTCATAAAGAAAACTTGGCTTCTCGCCAAGCTTAAATGGCGAAAGCCTTCGTTTCACTTATACGTCAATCCTTTAGCGAACGTAAACATTCTTATGATGTATAAAAACAAAGAACCCGGAGCGTTGTGAAATGACAACGTCCGGGTTTTGCTTTGTTTATTTATATAATTCTTTAATCACATCATATGGCTTCGAAGAGTTCAGATTCTTGTGCATCACGCCCGTCGGTTTTGTCTTCATGGTCCCGGTATAAATCTTGACGGTTTCTGCCTCACCGATCACATACACCTGATCCCAGTTGCGGTCGCGCCTGAAATTCTCCACCCGTTCATTCATGTCTTTATAAAATCTGGACAGGTTCTCTTTGAATCGCTGCTGGAATTTATCAACGTGGGTAGCACCTGATGCCATACGGTCCGATGACGCCATGCCATCTGAGAGAACCCATTCTTCTTTCCCTGAATCAAACTCATACGATTTCACTTCATGAAGCTCTCCAAGCGACGTATCGATAATCTTGACCTCATCCATGTTGGGCAGGATGATCCCGGTTCTTGGATATTCACGCTGAATGTCCTCCAAAGGTTCGAGTACCGGTCTGTTTTCCCAATGAAAGCTTGTATTTACCGGTACTTGAAGGTAATGCACGCTGAAGAGATCCGCCGCGTCGGATGCAAAGATGACAACACTTCTCAGCAAGTCCGTGCGGTTATTTTGAATTTCTTTATCGACTTTTTTACTGAGTTTGTTAAAACTCTTCAATTCTGTTTCGTTGTTCGCTGCTTCAAGATATTCGCGAATTCGTTTGATCCCATTTTTTAAATGAATTTGCCATTCACCTTTTTGCTGGTCCTGATCGGAGCGGTCTGTATTGAGATAGACGGAAAATACTGCATCATGTTCGAACTCTAAAGCTTTTAATTCCTCTAGTTCGTTTCTTAGTGCCATGTGAATACCTCCTGTAAATTACAATCTATTCTTACTATTTCCATAACTCCTCCAGCGGTAAACATCAATTCGTGAGATCCATTGGAATTGAAACGAAAGAGCTATTCCTGCTCTTAGGAATAGCTCCGATATCATTGTTCTTCTTTAGTTTCTTCGAGCAACTCACGTTCATTTGCCCGGGTCTCAAGCTTGTTTTTGACGACTTTGACCTCATCAAAAGCATCCTGCACGGTTTCGAGCAGGTCAAACAGATGGCCTTTCATGTTCTGCGAGCTTTCTGAGATCTGTTCAAAATCTTTTGTTGCCGCTTCAACAATCGCCTGTACTTTCTCTGCAGAAGACGATAACTGTTCCACTACATCATCGCGATTGTTACTGATTACCTGTACCCAGTGCTTTGTCGTGTCCACTGAGTGAACCACCTTCTCGCGCGCCTTCGGATTCGACGCCACGTAGGCTCCCCCGGCTACAGCAGTCAACACCGAACCGGCAACTACCCATTTCTTCATGCTCATTCCCTCGACAACTCCCTTCAAATCTGTTGTGATCGCTTCCTGTTTATTCTATCAAGAAACACGCCGATGTGAAAGAAGATTCACAAAATTGCTCAATCCTTCTGAGGAACAGCATAGCGCCAGATGTCTTCCTCACTGACAGAAAGCTCAAGACGGGATTCAAGGAGATCCAGATGCCCCAACGTCTCAGAGAAGGTTAATCCCGGCTGCCGATCGTACAGTCCTTTATACATTTTCCGGGTCACCCCCACAGCCGTCATCACTTCCTGACCGATCAATGATTTCAAATACGCTGCTTTTTGATCCTGTTCATACAGCCGTTTCTGAATCAGTGCTGCCGGTTCGAGCACTGGTTCCCCGTGACCGGAATAGACCTTACTCGCACTCAGACATTTCTTCATCGCCTCGCGGTATTGAAGCAGCGTGCGTGGACGTTCACCTCCGGGTTCATGGGGCGGTTCAAGGAGCGCATTCGACGAGATATGCCGGATCAGATGGTCCCCGGCTACCATGACCTGATCATTGTCGCGCATCAGTGACAAATGAGTCTGAGCATGACCGAGGGTTTCCATGACGTGCCAGCCAGGTAAACCATCCAGCCTGTCCCCATCATGAAGGGGAACATTCAACGGTGCGACCTCGGCATATGTCATGTATTTCAGGTTCTGATTGACGATTGCTGAAGCACTCGCTTCATCCATCCCGTGCCGCTTATAGAAATGGTCAAGATACGCAATGCGCTGCTTCAGAAAGTCCGGATGATGGGCAGGATCAAGCCATGGAATCAGCCGATGATGCCCTGCGACTTTCGTAGATTCCGCCACTTCGGCAGTTAAGCCGATATGATCCGGATGATGATGCGTCAAAAGAAGATAATCCAGGTCCTTGAACGATACACCATACTTTCGCAGGCCGGCCTTCAGCTGCTCTCTGGCTTCTGCGGTTTTCGGTCCAGTGTCCACCAGTATCAACGCATCTGAAAAGATCAAATAGACATTCACCGGTCCGACCTGGAACGGTGTATCAATGGTGATTTCTTTGATTTGATTTTGATGATCGTGCCATAGTTCTGTCATTGGCAAAGGCTCCTAGTCAAAATGTTCGCAAAATTGTAAAGGTTTTCACGACCACAGCCCTTTACTTTTTGCCATACTGAAGATATAGAAAAAATCCATCTTGGAGAGGTGATTGACGATGAGAAAACGAATCCAAAAAAGCTTCGAAGAACTGGTTCAGGAAAATGTTCAGGAAATCATGTCCAGCGAGACAGCAATGTACGAAATCGATGAAAAAATCGATGAACGATACGAAACTGCAGATCCTGAGTAATGTCCGGTTTATTTATTCAGCAAGATGAAAGTAAAAGGCTGAAAGGCGTTGAGCCATCAGCCTTTTTGATGTGCTCTCCTTACTGATATTTCTGAATTAATCCGTGGAATTTCAGTGCATGAGACAAGTCGCCCTGCACCTTCAATTTCCCACCCATGTAGGCCATGGTTGGATTCAAATCATCCTTGGCAAGTTTTTCGAAATTCTTATCGGACATCTCCAGTGTCAATCTCGGCTCCCATTTTTCTCCTTCTGTATACTCCGCCTCATCCCGTTCAATTTTCAATTGATACACGCCACTCTCGTCGCCAGTCAAATTAAATTGATACACATAGTCCAATCCGCTGAGATGTTCCGGGTTGTGATTCATTTTCTCCGTTAAGCTGGCCATTGTTTCTTTCACGCTCATTTGTACCCCACCTTTATGATTGAATGTTCATTCATTAACAGTATACCGAAAATCACGTTATATCACTACCCCTTTAATTTGTTTTAACTGATGTTTTCATTTTCGTTATGAAACAAAGGCACCTGTCTCAGGCGCCTTCGTTTTGATCATTTTCCTGCCTATGTTTTGATTCCCTGAAGTTCGTGATGATTCTGTTTCTGGTCGTCTCCGCAAGTTCACCCATGGAGACCTTCTCCGTCTGATGCACACGGATCGGTTCTCCGAATGTAATCGTGGCTTCTCCGGGACAGACTTTGTTCTGATTGGCCTCAAACATGCGGTACGTGCCTTCGATGGAAACCGGAATGATCGGCACCCCGGATTTCATCGCCAGTTTGAAGCTGCCTGTTTTAAATTCCTGTATCGGTTTTCCCTTTCCGCGGGTTCCTTCCGGGAAAATCACAAGACTGCGTCCGTTTGCCAGAGTCTCTGCTCCTTCATTGATGGATTTCACTGCCTGGCGACGGTCGGCCCGGTCGAGAAATACACAATCGAGATGCTTCATCCATCTGCTGATCAGAGGAATTCTCCGGACTTCGACTTTGGATATAAAACCTGTCTTGCGGTTGGTATGTCCAAGAATAACCGGTATATCGAAATTTCCCTGATGATTACTGACAAACAAAACCGGTTCATCTGCCGGGATATTCGCTTCCCCATATACAGTGATTTTCCCTCCAGCCAGACGGATCAGTCTTCTGGCCCAGTTACTTGCCATCCCATGAATATAGGCATCATAGTCTTCTTTGCTGCCGGTTTTCTCCAGCCGTTTCGCTTTCAGTAAGAATGGGGAGATAAAAAGCAAATATAAAAAGAAATAGATAAACCAAATCAATGTTCGAACCATTACGCGTCCACTCCATTATCAACAGTATCGTTTACCAGCTATCCAATAAGGATGCCCTTTTCTTCTTTGTATGTTCACAGTCGTCACAGATGTCTCGTTGAACAGGTTTTTTACCGTTGCAGGACGGGCATGCATCCATCTGTCGTTCGGCAAGAGTGACCTCGCCGAGGTAGTCATGAATGGACGACGCCGGTTCACGGACAATCTGATCACTGAGCTGTTCACAAATATCACAGTTCACACAGTCCCGTCCATTAAACAACAGCCGGTCGCCCGAGTCATCAGACGTCTGTTTCAAAGCACCCGTCGGACAAATGGCGGCAAGGTGATGCCAAAAGTCCAATTCCCCCTCCACAGTAATCCGTGCACCATTCAGTAAAGGGGCAACCGCCTCCATCACTTCATCACCAAACTGCGACTTCTTACGCTCCAGATAAACCATGGCATATTTTCTCTTTTGCGGCGGCTGGATTTTTTCCTTGAGACTCTTGGGTTCGTAAAATGAATCGATCAGAAGATTGCCGATGGACTGTTTGGTCGTATTGGATGTCATTTGAAAGAGTTCACGACGGTTATAGCTTCGCTTTTTGCCGCGGATTTGTTTCGGATCCGTCTGAATTTTGACTTGTTCTGTAAACGAATAAGCTGACCATTCCCTGACCCACTGCAGACCTTCATCCGGATCGAAATTGTATTCACAGGAGGCGCATTTCTTCGGATTGCAAAGAATCTCCTGTTCTTTCTCATGCAGTTCCCCCGCCATCAGATACTCTGGCGTTAACAGGGACAGGCACGGTAATTCAATCTGTTCCCCACTGCCGGTGGCCTGCTTGCGGCACGTATAAGTGACCACATCTCTTTGGGTGATCCTTTGTTCATACTTCTGCATCATTTCGGATTCATAATATATGGCATCTGTTGGACATTCATGCATGCAAAAATGACAGTCGTTACAGGTATTGCTGTCGTAAACGACCTTGCCTTCTTCGCTGATGGTAATGGCGTCACTCGGGCATGTATCCACGCATATCGTACATGCATTCCATTTATAACGTGAGCGCAGGCATGTATCATGTGATATTCGAATGGATGCCTGATCTTTCACACGTTTGAAGAGAAATTTCTCCAGCATTGTTGTTCACCTCTCGATGTTCTGATCCTGATGCTTCGTTCTTCTCCATTTTACATCACATTGATTCATATAGGGGTGTTTTCACAAATTTTTCGAATCTTGCATGCGTAGTCACGGTTCAGAATGGGTATTGGACTATGGAAAGAGGTGATTGACGTGAAACGATACCATGCAATCGTATCAGGACGCGTTCAAGGCGTCGGATTCCGGTTTCAAGCGCAAATGAACGCGCAAACGCATGATTTAACGGGCTGGGTACGAAACAAGTCCAACGGGGATGTGGAGTTGGAAATTCAGGGTGATCCAAAGAACATTGAGACTTTTTTTGAAAGTTTGCACACCCTTCGCTTCCCTGCGAAAATCAAACATATCGAACAAAATGAAAAAGAACCGCTCCCCCATGAAAAGAAATTTGTGATTTACCATTAACCAAGTCCGTCACAATGCAAAACGAGCTGAATCCTCAACGGGTTCAGCTCGTTTGATTGACCATCCGGGTTTCTTTCAGTCGCAGGCAGGATTACGCGGGATTTTCGTAATGGAGATATCATTGATCATTCTTGTGCTCCGCTTGATAATGCATACATAGTTGACAGTCCAGATAAATGCAGGAACTTCGTCATCCTCATGCTCGAACAACATGGCGTCGTACTCGTCCCCTACAAGTTTTTCAAACACGTCCTGCGTGTAATTCTCCGTATCTGTTTGAAAATCCCGCCATTCACATACCGGTTGTTTCGTCATTGTTTCCATCACTATCACTCCCCTTTGTTACATCCATAGTAACATGAAATCTGCCGAAATTGTTTGTGAAACATTGAACATATTTTGTCTGTTTTTAAACCGCTTACATTCATTAGGTCAGTCAAAACAAGGTTATTGGAAGATGATTCAGGGAAATCGTGTTAGACTGATATCAGAAAACCTGCACCGGAGGGATTGATTATGACAGCTACTACTGCCATCTGGATCCGGAACGATCTGAGATTGCAAGACCACCCTGCCATTGAAAGGGCACTCTTAATTTCCGGAAAACCGGATGACCGCATTTTATTTGTGTTTCACGTTCATGAACGCTATTTCAAAAAAGACAATCCTCGCGTTGATTATTTTTATAAAACCGTCCGGTCATTCAGTGATGATCTTGCAGCAAAGGGTATCGGTATCCGTTTCATTTACGGGTCTGCGGAAGATGCCTGGCATGATTTTTTCGATCAGTTCCCGGATGTAACAGCCGTTGTTGCAACGATGGATCCAACCGATTTTGCGCTGGAGCGGGATGCGCTGGTGAAAGAACTCACTGTTGCCCGCGATGTCCATTTTGAATTAACTGAAAGCAATCACATCCATCATCAGCATGCGATCTATAAAGACGATAACACCCCTTATAAAGTCTATACGCCCTACATGAAGCAGTGGATGAAACGGTCTGTCAGACCCCTGATCGCGATCGATCATGCCAAACTCTCTGAAAAATCACTGAATGTCGCTATGAACAGGGACACCCTGGATCAACAGCTGGCGCATTCAAGATGGGACTGGAAAGCCATTGGTGAAAAGAATGCCCATAAGCGCATGACACAGTTCATGGAAGAGCGTCTTCATGCTTATGACGAACAGCGTGATTACCCGGCAATCGCCGGCACATCCCGCCTCTCCCCATACCTGAAAACCGGAACACTCTCTGCAGTTCAGGTCTACCATGCTGCATATGCAGCCTTGGAGAACGGGTCTAAAGGCGCGGAAACGTACATCAAAGAACTTGCCTGGCGGGATTTCTATAACATGATCCATTCGCATTATGATGATTTGAAGCATCAGGAGTTTCAGGAGAAGTTCCGGCACCTCGACTGGCGGAATGATCCAGAACTGCTTGAACGCTGGAAACAGGGACAAACCGGTTTTCCATTGATTGACGCTGCGATGCGCCAACTCAATCAGACTGGCTGGATGCATAACCGGCTGCGAATGGCGGTTGCTTCTTTTTTGACCAAGGATTATCACCTCGACTGGCGAGAAGGTGAACAGTATTTTGCTGAGCGTCTCATCGACTATGATGAAGCCTCAAACGTCGGCGGCTGGCAATGGGCCTCTTCCGTCGGTACGGATGCTTCGCCTTATTTCAGAGTATTTAACCCCGTGAGACAGTCGAAACGATTTGATCCAAAAGGCAGCTTCATCAAAAAATATGTACCCGAACTCAGCAATGTCCCAGAGAAATACATTCATGAGCCTGCAAAAATATCCGGAAAAGCAAAAGAGGAATCCGGCTTTGAAATCGGAGTCGATTATCCCAACCCCTCTGTCGACCACAGTGAAGCAAGATTAAAAGCCATTGCCATGTTTGAAGGAGGATCATCGTCATGACCATTCGAAAACTCAACCATCATGAGAAAAAAGAGGTACTCGATTTAAGTGCCTATTCGTTTCAATTTCACTTGAGTGAAGAGGAAGAAACGAATGTGCTTGAGAAAATGAAACCGGAGTATACATGGGTACATGAACATACTGACGGAGAGATTGCTGCTAAACTGAACATTTTACCACTGGAAACCTATATCGGAGGACGACTCATGAAGATGGGTGGAATCGCCGGCGTTGCCACCTGGCCTGAATTCCGCCGTGGCGGCTATGTAAAGGCCTTGTTGCTTCATGCGTTTACAGAAATGAAAGATGCCGGACAAGTGATCAGTTTCCTGCATCCCTTCTCGGTGCCTTTTTATCGCAAATTCGGCTATGAATTATTTGGCCGTGAACTGCACGTCACACTTGAACGTGAGCAATTACCGAAAGACCGTCCTTACGCAGGAAAGATCCGTCGCGTGAAACAAGAAGATGCACCTGTACAACTTGCAGCAGTCTATGAGCAGTGGGCAAAAAACTATTCGGGAACACTGAAGCGAAGCGATGACTGGTGGCAAAACAGTGTCTTTCGCCGAAAAAAGGGTGCCATCGTTGCCTATACATCAGACGATCAAGTAACAGGCTATATGATTTATGAGGTAAAAGATAAAACAATGACCATCAAAGAATGGATCTGGCTGACACCTGATGCCCGCGATGGACTGATCAGCTTTATACGGAATCATGACTCAATGGCACAACGTTATACGATGACAGTTGCCCCTCAATCCGGACTCCCTTATCTGCTGGATGACGCAAAGGTGAAGCAGGAACTGAGCAGTTACTTTATGGCCCGCATCATCGATTTGGAGAATTTCCTGTCCGTTTATCCATTCGAGCTTACCGGAAGAGACGGGGTTATCCCCCTGCACATCATTGATGATAATTGTCCATGGAATCAGGGGACGTTTCTGCTGGCGGTTAAAAATGGGGCCTTGTCCGTTAAAAAAGCACCTGTCAAAGAGGGGAGCCGGTGTGCCCATCCGCCGAAGCGTGGCATTCACGCATCGATTGGTACACTGTCAGGACTCATGATGCAGGCAGAGTCGTTCGAACTCTATGTGACGGAGAAACTGATCGAAGGCGATGAGGAAAGCATCTCGTTTTTCAAGTCCATCCTCCCACGCCAAAAACCTTTCATCTATGATTTCTTTTAAAAACATCGAACTCCTGTAAAAACTTGACCCACTGCAACGAGTCAATTCTTTAGCAAACTGAAACATTCCTATCAAGTATATAAATAACCCACCGCATTTTTACAGGCGGTGGGTTCCGATTATTCCATGATCCTTCGCATTGCCTTGGTCGATCCGGGTGTCTGACTGTAACGGATCGGCAGATCAAAAGCCGTTGACTGTTTCAGGACACTCTTCATGTGCGTAAATGTGTCAAATGTGGACTTGCCGTGATAATTCCCCATGCCACTCTCACCAACGCCTCCAAATGGCAGGTAAGGCGTTGCCAGGTGCATAATCGTATCGTTCACGCAGCCGCCGCCAAAGGACAGATTGTCCATAATGAAACGTTCGGTTTCTTTGTTCTCTGTGAACAAGTACAAAGCCAACGGATTTGGCCGTTGACGAACGGTTTCAATCACTTCAAACTCATGCTCATAAAAAATAATCGGCAGGACGGGTCCGAATATTTCCTCACCCATCACGTCATCATCGAGATTTACGTCCACCATAACGGTAGGTTCAATATAACGGCTGTCAATATCATAATGCCCGCCATAAAATACTTTTTCCGGATTGATCAAGTCAGCAATCCGTTTTGTATGCTGTTCATTGACAATTTTCGGATAGACCCGGTTGCGACGTTCTTCTGGGCCGAACCACTTTTTAATATAGTGAGAAACCAGCTTCAGAAATTTCCGTCGTCGTTTTTCATGCACCAGCACATAATCCGGCGCAACACAGGTTTGACCCGCATTGATCATTTTTCCCCAGACAATGCGTTTGGCTGCAATTTTGAGGTTGGCGTCTTCCGTCACAATCGCCGGGCTCTTGCCTCCAAGTTCCAATGTCACGGGCGTCAGATGATGGCTCGCTGCCTCCATGACCTTCTTTCCAACAGCCGTACTGCCGGTAAAGAAGATATAGTCCATCTTCTCATTGAGCAGGGTTTTGGCGACTTCCACGTCCCCCTCAACACAGGCAACATACTGTTCCGGAAAAACAGAAGCAATCAGCTCCCGGATCACACCGCTTGTGTTCGGTGTTAATTCTGAAGGTTTAACGATCGCCGTATTCCCTGCAGCAATCGCACCGATCAGTGGAGCAAAGGCCAATTGGAAAGGGTAGTTCCATGGTGCAATGATTAATACGACGCCATATGGCTGTTTATACACCATGCTTTTCCCGCCGAAATGTGTTAAAGGTGTTCGTTCTTTTACGGGAGATGCCCAGTAATCCAGGTTCTTCAATGTATCTTTAATTTCAGAATAGATAAAACCGATTTCCGTCATAAAGGCTTCGTGTTCACCTTTATTCAAATCTTTCCTGACTGCATCCAGGATATCTTTTTCCCGTTTTCGTATGCCATCACGTAACGCCTCGAGCTGTTTATGTCGAAAGGCAAGGGGTTTTGTTTCCCCGCTGTAAAAATAATTTTTCTGCCTTACTTTTAAGTCCCTTATCGCGTCTTTCATGTGATGTCCCCCTTATAGTGCAATAATCATACTCTGTCAGACGCTAAAGCTGTTCTGAAAGTTTCACACTGTTTTCTATACCCCTGAGTTTCCACTTGGAAACAATCCGCTGTTCTGCAACGACTATGCATGATAGAATACAACTCTAGTACATCAAGGCAAAGGAGGGCAAGCTATGATCGATGTTCTTTGGCAATATATCATGATCTTTCTCATGGCTGCGACGCCTTGGTTTGAAATCCTTCTCGTTATCCCCATCGGAGTAGGAATGGGCCTGGAGCCGTTTCTCGTTGCGCTCGTATCCTTCGCTGGAAACTTCCTGCCAATTCTCCTGATCGTCTGGTTGCTTAACTGGTTTCAAACGACAGCATATTATGCCAGGTACAAAAAACGCCGCGAAGAAAAAATGACTACGAAAGACACGCCGTCCAGAGGACAACGTGTCTTTCAAAAATACGGTTTGCCGGGATTGGCCATTCTCGGGCCTTTGGTTACCGGCATTCATTTGGCAACGGTTATGGCACTCTCATTGAAAGTGGGGAAATTATCAACCACTGTATGGATGGGTGCCAGCCTGTTTATCTGGACCGTTGGACTGACTTTTGCCAGTGTCTATGCGCTCGAAACAGTCGTGCGTCTCTTTGGTTAGACCGGTATATGGAAGAAAATCGTGTACACTTCACTGTGATGGACCACCTCATCTACCGCGAGTCCTGCTTTTTTCATGTCCGCAGTCACATCATCCGGTGCGAGGCGTTCATGCTGTGGTGGCCCTGCGTGCGGATTGTCAACCCGGGCCCATTCCACCACTGCGCCTCTTCCCCCTTTTGTGAGCATACGTTTCATTTCCTTAAATGCCTTGACCCGATCGCCTACTTCATGAATGACGAAGGCAATCACTGCCCGTTCAGCGACGTTATCACCAAGGGATACATCTTCGAGGTCCGATTGAATATAGCCGACATGCTCAAAACCCGCTTCTTCAACCCGAGCGGAGAGCATACCCAGCATTTCCGGTTCCACGTCCACTGCATAGACATCCCCTTTTGTTCTTGCTGCAATCGGCAAAGTGAAATAGCCATTCCCTGCGCCCAGGTCAATGACATTCATCTTTCCTTCAATCCCGAGTTTTTCAGCTACCCAGTCAGCATCCACCAGTTTCTTTCGTTCTGGATCCAACAGTCTTGCTGCCTCGTTCGGATCAAATCTGTCTCCTGCCATATCGATCTCCTCCTGTGTTGTGAATCAGTCGATCCACTCGATTTTACCATTTTCCAAATGAAACAGTGCGCCTAGAACAGGAATTCCCTTTCCAATGTCCTGATAAACAGGAAGTTCTTTTATATTTTCGATTTGCGTCCGGATATTCTGTCTTTCGTGGGCGTGATCATCTGATTGAAGCTCATCAATGCCCCGGATGCTTGTTTCCACATGACCGAGCCAGTCGTCAAGATGTTCGTTACTTACTCCTTGGCGGGCGGCCTGGACACCCCCGCAACCCGTGTGCCCCAATATAATGATCCCTTTTATCTGAAGGACCCTCATGGCATAGTACAATCCGGTGCGTAAACTATCGTCTTTTTCTACGACCTGGTTTGCAACATTTCGATGGACGAACAGTTTACCCGGGAGGCTTGACGTAATCGTGTCCGGGTCGCTTCTGGAGTCACTGCAGGACAGGACAAAGAAGTCCGGCGTCTGTCCTTTTTGAAGTTCCTCGAAGAAATCTGGTTTCTGCTGTTTCATTTTCTGAATAAATGCTTCATTTCCTTGTATCAGCTGCTCGTAATTCATTTTATTCACCTCGACAAAAGATTTCTATCATTTTGCCATGATTCCCTGCTAAAAGCAACAGCTCCCCCCTGCCAAGTGGCAGAAGGGAGCTCGATTGATCTTCGCTTTATGCTTTTTCCACCCAGAATTTCAGAACGTCTTCTTCCTGATCTTCTTTCAAGATTTTATTTCCGCTTGATTTTGCCCAGGCTGGGATGTCTGATTTCGCGCCTTTATCAGTCGCATGAACTTCCAGAATTTCTCCGGCACTCATCTTGTCCATTTCCTTTTTCACCTTAACAACCGGCATTGGGCAAGCCAACCCTTTAGCATCTAACAATTTTGCGTTTTCCATCATTATCGCTCCCTTTATTTATTTTATCTGACTTTGTCGATTTGTGATTTATTCGGTGCTCTCAACAGGACCATCCCACTCCGTCATACCAGGCTTTACATTGTGAACTTTATCAAAGCCTTTCTCCTTTAACGTATGTGACGCCATATTGCTCCGGCTTCCTGTTCGGCAGATGACATAAACATCGTCTTCTTTGCTCAATTCATCCATCCGCTCTTCAAGTTCTCCCATCGGAATCGATACGGATCCAGGTATACGGGAGAACGTATACTCTGCAGGTTCCCTGACATCCAGAATGGTAACGCCCGATTCACCGATTTTACTCTTCACATCATCATTTGATGCAACCGGCTCAAATTCTTCAATCTCCTTGGTGTCTGCATCATCTGATTTACGTAAATAGTGAAAGAGAACGTCTCCGTCTTCTTTAGACCCAAGATACTGGTTTCCAGTATTCTTAGCCCAACCCTTCATATCGGCCAGAGACCCGCGATCTGTTGCTTCGACGAGCAATACTTGCCCCGCATCAATCTGATCCATCATTTTCTTCGTTTTCACTACCGGCATTGGACATGCCAAGCCTTTGGCATCCACAACATGGTCTACTTTAATGCTCACAGTGATAACCTCCTTCATTTTCTTATACCTATATGGGTATTAAAGATGGTAAAAAAAGAGTTGAACCTGTTTTGTTCAAAATCTTTTTGACCGCTCATAATTACCTTTACCCCTATGAGTATAGTACAAAACATTCACGCCAATGTCAAGTTGAAAATTTATGAGCGCCAAAGCGACATGATTCGGATAATTTCGTCATAAGACACAAACCGCGATCCGCGCCATTGTTCTTTCCCATCAAGAAACAAAAGCAACGTCGGTGATGTAAACACCAGAAATTCGCCGGATACTTCCGGTACGTCCTTCAAGCGGATCTTCTTGACCGGTACGTCAGCTTCTTTCAGGACACCTTGATTGATTTGTTCCTCAACCGCTTCACATACTGAACAATTTTCTGTTTTCACCAGTAAAAGGAACGCATTTTCCGCTTGAATCTCCGTTTTCAACTTTTCCATTGACTCGATCGCTTCCATTTCATACACCCTTTCGTTTTCTTCTGTTGCCATCATATACCGATTCTTCGATGATTACAAAATTTATGATTGAAAACTGCCGAATGCACCTCTCCTTCTAAATCAAAGATTATGGAAGGGGATTACTTAGCAGTTTTTGTTTAAAAAACAGTGTACTCAGAAAAAATAGCAGTCTCAACCAGTTAAAAAATGTTACGATAAGGATACTACTACTGAGGACTTTGGCAGGGAGGCGTATCGGGATGACAAAGGAGCAAGGCTGGATTTTTCTCAGACTCTTAGTCGTATCTGCCGTGACCATCGGCGGCATCTGGCTGACAGGAATTCTATTTTCACTTACTTATCCATTTATCATTGCTGCAGTCCTGGTGTGGATGTTTCATCCACTGATCCGCTTTTTGCGGAACGCTTTAAAATTCCCCAATGTGCTCGCCGTGTTCTTCACCGTATTTCTTGGCCTGAGTGCGGTCATTGGCTCAGTCACCGGCATTATTTTTCTGATTATTTTCGGATTCAGACGCATTTCAGCTTTCTTGCCCGAATGGATTCAGACGACAGCCATACAGGCTCAGGATTTCTTTAACCAATCCATCTTCCCGATCTGGAAACAACTCACAGGAGCTGTCGATACACTGACACCAGAACAGCAGGCAACCCTTCAGAATGGCATTGAACAATTGGGCGCACAACTTGCAGAAGGATCGACGGACTTCGGTCAAGGCATCGCTGAAGGCCTGACTTCCATCATCATTTTTGTCCCATCTTTTCTGATTGTTTTCTTATTTGTTTTCATTGCTTTCTACTTTATTGGAAAAGACTGGGAGCGCATGTTGCAGTCCGTTTATGACAATACTCCGGCGTTTATTCTCAAAAAAGGCCGGGCATTCAAAACGATGTTCCAGTATCGGGTACTTGGATTCGTAAGGGCACAAATTATTCTGATGTTCATCGCATCGGTAATCGTCTTTACAGGTCTGATGATCCTTCGGGTCGAAAATGCACTGGCCATCGCCATGATCGTGGGCATTGCAGAAATTCTTCCGTATCTTGGATCAGGCACCATTCTGATCCCCTGGTTTATCTACATGCTCATTACAGGAGAACTCTATATGGGCATCGGCTTGGCCATTGTTTACGGGGTGACAATCGCGATCAGACAGAGCATCGAACCGAAAATACTATCGTCAAGTATGAACCTCAATGCATTGGCTGTATTGATTTCATTATTTATCGGTTTTCAACTGTTCGGCATTGTAGGCTTGTTTGTCGGACCTTTTGTACTGGTGATCCTTGTCATTTTCAAGGACATCGGTTTTATGGGCGAGATCGGCCGGTTTATCCGCTATGGTTTTAAGGATGAGCCTCATCCTCGCATTTCAGGTTTTAAATGAGAATAGCTTCAATGATTGTCATGGGATCTTCACAATTACACCGATTTGTGAAGATCTTTTTCGTGTATAATTCTAATTGAGAATGAGAATCAAAGATGAGCGGAGGAATGACGATGTCTTCTCTAATGGTAATAGGCGGAGATCAACTGGGAAACATCCCGGATAAACTGAAAGCACTTGGTTTTGATGATGTGCTTCATATCAGTGGACGAAAAACGCAAATGGTAAAAAGAGATATTCCTGAAGGGGTTGATTTAATCCTCGTACTGACGGATTTCATCAATCACAATATTGCAAAAAAAATAAAAGCGAAAGCATCGAAACAAAATATTCCGATCTGTTATTCAAAACGTTCCTGGTGTACCATTTACCAGACGCTGAATACCAATCAGGATGCCTGTCGTACGTGTCCTTTTTTGAAAGAAGGAAACTGTCATTTAAATTAATCGAACAGAGCAACAGCAGTGCCCCTTTGGTAGGGGACACTGCTGTTGCTCTGTCAGCCTGAAATCCATCATCTGCTGTGTTTTCAATTACTTCGCTGGTGCGCTGAGCCATCTCCTGGATCATGTTGGATTGATGCAGAACGTTCTGCCTCTGCAATCCGGAATTCCTCCATAAACGTATATACGATGCGCAATTCTGTCTCAGACATGTGTTCGACCATACGAAGGACATCCTTTTTTGATACATTCATAGATGTTGCCCCCTCTTTACCTTCTACCCTACTCTACCCTGAACTGCGGACGGATAATCTTTAAGTTTCAACCGACTTTGCCGGATACAGTGCACGATTTTTCCAAATGCCATACAAGACAATCATCAGTAGAGAAAATCCTGTAATCAGAGCAACAGCGCCAATAACCGGGTATTCCGCTGCACGTGCTGCATAAATCCCGACGAAGGCCCATACAAATACGAGCGGATAAACATAATCACGCATCAGTCTGCTCAGGAATGCTGCAAGTAAAAGGCCAATCACCAATAACAGGTTCGTCCATAATTCCCCGGAAAGTACCCATGCATCCAGGTCTGAAAATCCCCGGTATGCCACACCGACATTCAGAATTGTCGCAACAGAGACCCAGCCCATATAGATTGAAAATGGAAAACGATTCAATTGTCTCGCACCCTCTGAACGGACAATTTTGCGCGAGATGATTATGAGGGTAATCAGCATTGCTGAAATGACTGGCAGAGTCCATTCATAGTAACCATAATGAAACAGCAGGATCCAACTGCTATTGAGTATAGCATTTATCAGGAAAAAAGGACCAATTGCATCAATGACCTGTATTTCTTCTCGTTTTTTTACAAATAATCCACGTAAGACCCAAAGTGTGAGAAGGACATAAATGAGTCCCCATATACTGAAGACATAACCTGCAGGGGTAAATAACAACCCAAGCTCATCGGAGATCTCTCCGGTCTGTCTGCCATTTATGGGAAGGATATTTGCCAATGCATTCATGACAATCATTTGTATTAATGCTAATAAATTGATAATGGACCATTTTGAACGGTTCATTTGCCGTAAGTCCTCCTTCCCAGATCATTATTATTCATTCTTTACCCGTAAACTTTTAATACAAATCATTTTTTCAATAAAATCAAGATAAAAATGGCTATTTTCTTATTTCTTCACTATTGTGCGAAAACATAGCAGGCATTAAGACTTCATCGATTCCACTCTAATAGATAATTCTTCCCACCTGTTCATCGCGTTTTCGAGATCTGTTTCAAGTTGCTGTTGTTTCTCATAGAGCTCTCTCGCTTTATCAAAATCACTTCCACAACTGTCAATGGCATCAGAAACGGCTTCAAGTTCTTCCTCGATCGTCATGATTCTGTCCTCGATCGTTTTCCATTCCTCTTGTTCGCGGTAAGAAAGTTTCTGCTTCGGTTTTTTCTCTGAATTCTTTTTCTTATCCGCTTCCTGTTTCGCCTGTTCATTCGCTGCTTTTTGCTGCTTCTTTTCCTCGTCGAGCCAGTCGGAATAACTCCCTTGATAGCGGCTGACCTGTCCGTCTCCTTTAAAGACGAGCAGCCGGTCAACGACCCGATCCAAAAAGTAGCGATCGTGGGATACGGTAATGACAACGCCAGGGAATTGATCGAGGTAGTCTTCAAGGATCGAAAGTGTCGTTGTATCCAAATCATTTGTTGGTTCATCGAGAAAGAGCACATTCGGTTCTTCCATCAGGACTTTTAACAGGTAAAGTCGTCTTCGTTCCCCGCCGGACAGACGGCGGATGTGTGTCCTCTGCGTGGGTCTTGTAAACAGGAAGCGTTCGAGCATCTGCTCCGCTGTAATCAATTCTCCATGAATTGTCTTCACAGCTTCTGCTGTTTCTTTGATATAATCGATCATCCGAAGATCCTCATCCATAGTATCGTGATCCTGGGTATAGTAGCCGATCCTTACGGTTTCTCCGATGTCGATGGTCCCGTTATCTGGTTCGTGTCGCCCGGCAATGATATTCAAAAGCGTTGATTTCCCAATGCCATTGGGCCCGATCATCCCCACCCGGTCGCCTCTTACAATCAATTCATTCAACTCACTGAAAAGCAGCTTGCCATCCATTTCTTTTGAGACATTCTCCAACTCGATTACTTTTTTCCCTAGACGCACAGAGCCGATCGCAAAATCAAGCTCGCCGTCTTTTTCAACCGGTTTATTTTCCTGAATTGTTTCAATCCTTTGTTTACGTGCCTTCTGTTTCGTTGTCCTCGCTTTTGCACCGCGCTTCAGCCAGGCAATTTCCCGTCTGAGAAGATTTTGACGCTTATCTTCCTGAGCTGCTTCATTCAGTTCGCGTTCCGCACGTTTTTCAAGGAAAGCTTCATAATTCCCTTCATAGCGGAACAGACGACCATGATCCAATTCAAAGATAACTTCGGTGACCCGGTTCAGAAAATACCGGTCGTGTGTGATCAGCATCAGCGCACCAGGGTAGTTGGACAAAAAGCCTTCAAGCCATTCAATGGTGAGATTGTCTAAATGATTGGTCGGTTCATCAAGCAGCAACAGATCCACCGGTTGGATCAACGATCGGGCAATGGCGACCCGTTTTTTCTGACCCCCGGATAACGTGACGGCTTCTTTCGTATAGGTGGTGATTCCTAATTTGCTGAGAATGGTCTTTGCCTGCGTATTGGCATCCCAGGCGTTTTCACGGTCCATCCGTTCCTGCGCTTTCACAAGATCCCGCTGCAGCTTTTCATCGGAAGGATCCGCCTCCAAGGCAGCCAGTACCATTTCATAATGGCGCATCGCCTGAATGATCGGCATCTCTCCTCCAAATACAATATCAAGAACCGATACGCCTTCGGGAAACTCTGGATCCTGAGGCATGTATTCAATCGAGAAGTTCCCTGCATGTTCAAATGAGCCATGCTCTTTCCCCTCAATTCCGGCTATCGTTTTGAGCAAAGTCGATTTGCCAGTTCCGTTCACACCAATGAGACCGATCCGTTCTCTTTCACCGATACTGAAACTGATTTTATCAAAGAGTACTTTCTCTCCAAATGTTTTCGTGATTTCATTGCATTGTAAAATTGTCATCCTTCAATCACCTTTTCTTTCTCACTGGCATCATCATACCCGCGATTCCCATTTTAGTTTACTGTGTATGCGACACCGTCTGATCTTCTCTGTTTATGGTATCAGATTTCGAATAAAAAAGTAGTACCTCATTCTCTTCTTTCAATGATTTTCGTGGTAGAATAAAATGGCAGTATCAAACAAATTCAGAAACTGGACGGCATTTGATACGTATATATACAGAGTACAAATAATTTGCTAATGAAAAAGGGGCTATTACAATGATTCAAATGTTGCTTGTCAGCGTCCTTGCGGCGTTACTTTTTTTGCCATTCCACAAAACCTGGTGGGAAACACCCATGTTGCGGAAATGGATTCCGATACGCTATACTGCCGGTGTTTTTTACGGCATCCTGCTGTTCTATGTCGGTCTCCTGGATCAGAGTTTTTCAGGCATACTGACCTATTACGTTCCGTTGGTTGCCATCGGAATGATCATGGACTCCACTCTGGTGTTCACTTTCGTTAAGACCTTCCGTAAACAAACCGCCATGATTGGAGCCGGGATTGGGGCGGTCATTCTGATCCTGTTCATCGTATTTTGGGTCCTACAGCCGTTGTTTCTTGCCGATCAAAAGTATGAAATGGCCGATGGTGAAGAGGTGACTGTAGAAGATCTGAATCCCGTAAATGAAGAAAACATTCCGGTCGTTCCGAGAAGTTATGCCGAATACCGCTCGGATATCCTCATGGGACAGCTTCAGAACCAGGCGTTCTATAATCTCGGTCAAACGCGGATCCAGAAAATGGATGGTTCCTTGTATTGGGTAACACCGATCGAATATGACGGCTTCTTCCGATGGGTCCGAAGTGATGCAGCACCCGGCTATATCATCGTCAGTGCTGAGAATCCGCGGGAAGAACCACAGCTCATTGAGATGGACATGACGTATGTACCTTCAGGTTATTTTCATGAGGACGTCAATCGTCACGTTCGTTCGGAATTTCCGGACGTGATCATGTATGACACTCATTTCGAAGTGGATCAAGAAGGTAATCCTCATTACATTGTCAGCTACGGCTCGTATACTGAATTCCGCCGTGTTTCTGACGTGGAAGGTGTGATCATCGTTGATCCCGTTACCGGTGAAATGGAGCAGCACACAATCGAAGAGACGCCTGAGTGGGTCAACCGGATCTTCCCGCCTCATATTGCAGAAGAACGCAATGAGTGGTTCGGGATTTACAAGTCCGGTATTTTCAACCGCTTTTTCGGTCGTGAAGGACTAACCCAGCCGACGTATTGGGGATCAGACGATGGCGTTACCGGGGTAGTGGATCAGGATCTCAATCTCTCATGGTTCACAGATCACACCCGTCTTGTCGGGGAAGGCGAAGAAACCTCCAGATCGATGATTGCCTTTACCATGTTCGATGCCCGAACCGGTGAACTCCGAAACTTCCGGGATGCCAGCGGTTCTCTGAACGGACGTGTGGCCATGGATCTGGCTGAAAGAACATTCCGCCGGGATGATTACGTGGCAGGCACTCCGAGTTTATACAATGTTTACGGTCAATACACATGGGTGGTCCCATTGATGGACCGTAATAACGTACTCCGGGAAATCATGCTGGTCAATGCCTCGGACGAAAATGTTTACGGGTATGGCGATACGAAGCGTGAAGCCTTTGGTGCTTATCAGCTTGAACTGGCGACCCGTACCGATGAAGATATCGTTCCAGGGGAGCTGACAGAACTTGAAGAAGTTACAGCCACTGTTGAGCGTGTGTATCAATGGGACAGAGAAGAAGGTGTGACGGTCCGCTTTCTCCTTGAAGGTTATGACCGTATCTTCACAGTGAGTTCGGGATCTTATCCGCGTGCTGTGTTTATGGAACCTGGTGATGAAGTACTCATCGAATTCATGGACGGTGGAGAAGAAGTGCAGCCTGTGGAGTCCATTGAAATTTTGCGGAATCCATCGTGATTCTCCCCTGACTGAACGCAACGTTTCATGCATTAAAAGAACCGGGCGGATTCCGCCCGGTTTATTTTATGGTTTCTATACTTTCGGGCGCTTCAATGAGAAGATCTTTCCTTGTTTTGAATATCTGGTTCCGGCAAGTCTGCCAACACTTTTCAGTTTTTTGGCCTTCAGTACCGGAGTGTTTTCTGTAGCATCGGTCAGTTCTTCGTCGAACACGTACTGAACGATACGACCGAAAATGACATCCGTTCCGGACGTTCCCTCTTCAAAGACCACATGTTTTTCCAGAACACATTCGAGTCGAACAGGCGATTCCTTCAAGGAGGGGACATTCACCACCCGGCTGGGCTCCGGTTTCAGCTTGTAACGTCTGACTTCACTTTCATCAGGTCCTAACGATGCGGAGGTTTTATTGACTTTTTTGATATTTTTCTCTGTCGTCACATGCACGACAAATTCCCCGTTGGAGAGAATGTTACGTGCCGTGTCCTTCTGTAATCCGTCTTTTCGTCCAATGGCAATCATCAAAATCGGCGGCTCTGCAGATACGAGATTAAAATAGCTGAACGGAGCAGCATTTAAGACCCCTTCTTCTGACACTGAGGTGACAAACGCGATGGGTCTCGGTGTGACGGCCGAAGTCATGAATTTATAATTCTCTGCTTTGCTCCACTCTGTTGGGTTTACTGCTTTCATGATGGATCAACTCCCGATACTTCTGATTTGTACCAAAGTGTTGCCCGGTCTACTTCGCCACGGGACAGCTGGTGACCCTGCTGTTCCCAGAACAGTTCAACTGCCGCACCTTGTTTTGTGAGATCCTTGTTCAGTTTTTCCGTCTGTTCAGGAGGACAGATCGGATCGTTTTCACCTGCACCGATAAATACTGGCAGTCCCGACATGTCCGGCAGGTCGATACCGCTTCTTGGAACCATCGGGTGATGCAGCGCCGCAGCTCTTAACGGGCGTTCATAGTGATAAAGAAGGCTCGCCGCGATGTTGGCCCCGTTGGAATAGCCGACAGCAACGACATGGCTTCTGTCAAAGCCGTATTTTACACTTGCTTCATCGATAAAATCATACAATTCCTTCGTCCGGAAGATCAGATCCTCCTCATCAAAAACACCTTCACTGAGGCGGCGGAAAAAGCGGTTCATGCCATTTTCATCAACATTGCCGCGAACACTCAGGACGTTGGCCATCGGGTCAATCATATCCGCTAACGGAAGTAAGTCGTTTTCATCGCCGCCGGTGCCATGAAGCAGCAGCAGCGTTTCTTTCGTTCTCTCATCACCACGTTTATAAATATGATGCATGTCCCATCATCCTTTCATCATTCGTCCATTCTTCTTTCGATACCCTCTCTACGCTCCCCAGTAAACCTGGACGCTGATTCACGGTGGAAGAAGACGGTCATTCTATAGTACACTGAAGAAGGAAAAATGTTATTCGACAGGAGCATAAATGATGTTAACTCAAGCAAAAGAAAAATTACATACCCATTTCGGCTATACACAATTCCGTACCGGTCAGCAAGACATTATGGACTACCTTTTCAAAGGCGAATCGACCCTTGGCATCATGCCTACAGGCGGGGGGAAATCGGTTTGCTATCAGATTCCTTCACTTCTTTTGGATGGCGTCACCATCGTGATCTCCCCGCTCATTTCCTTGATGAAAGATCAAGTCGATGAGCTGAGTGGACTAGGCATATCTGCAACATTTATTAATTCATCATTGCCTTATGATGAGGTGCAAACACGTATCGCAGGCATTCGTCAGGGAGACTATCAATTGGTTTATGTCGCTCCCGAACGCCTTGAATCACCAGGTTTTGCTGCCGTTTTCGAACAACTCCCCATCGCTTTGATTGCAGTTGACGAAGCGCACTGCCTCTCGCAGTGGGGACACGATTTCAGACCGAGCTATTTACGGATACCTGAGTTGATTAACCGGTTATTCCAGCGTCCGCCGATTCTCGCCCTGACTGCAACAGCCACACCGGAAGTGGCACAAGACATCACAACGATCCTGGGTATTCCTTCTTCCAACCGGGTTCAAACAGGTTTCGAGCGGGATAATTTAAGTTTTCATGTTCTGAAGGGCGTGGATAACGACCGATATATCAAAGATTATCTGGTGCGAAACCCCAGTGCTTCGGGCATTATTTATGCCGCTACCCGTAAGGAAGTGGAACGCATCTACGCCCGTCTTTTAAAGCAGGACATCCGGGTCGGCCGCTACCATGGCGGGATGAATGCAGACCAGCGCCGGGATTTTCAAGAACAGTTTGTCTACGATCAGTTGCAGGTGATGGTCGCAACGAACGCTTTCGGCATGGGGATCAACAAATCCAACGTACGCTTCATTATTCATGCCCAAATGCCAAGAAATATCGAAAGTTATTATCAGGAAGCCGGCCGCTCCGGGCGTGATGGTGAGCCCAGTGAGTGCATGCTGCTTTTTGATGCACAGGATATCCGGATTCAGCAGTTTCTGATCGACCAGTCTGACATGGATGATACGCGAAAGAAGCAGGAATTCAAAAAGCTCCAGTCGATGATCAATTACTGTCATACGGAAGGCTGCCTGCAGGAATACATTTTGCAATACTTCGGTGAAAAACAGACCACGCCGTGCGGGAAGTGCTCAGAATGTGCCGATGACCGCTCCATTGCTGACGTCACGAAAGACGCACAGATGGTACTGTCCTGTATCCACCGGATGGGCGAACGATTCGGTAAAACAATGGTCGCGCAAGTCCTTGTCGGAAGTAAAAACAGGAAAATGTCAGAAATGAATTTCGATACCTTAAGCACTTATGGCTTAATGAAAGGGAAAGGCCAAAAAGATGTCATTCAGTTTATCGATTACCTGGTAGCTTCACAGATCCTGCGCCTTGACGGGGGCGGCTATCCGGTGTTGAAACTCACAGAGCGATGCCTGCCGATCCTCAAAGGAGAATCGAAAGTCTTCCGTAAAGAAGCCAGAGCACCGAAAGAAATGTCCCAGGAAGATCCGCTCTTCGTTCATCTCAGAGAGCTTCGCTCAGAACTTGCCGCAGCACATGACGTTGCACCGTATATGGTTTTCTCTGACCGGACTTTGAAAGAAATGGTTGAACGCCTGCCGGTGACAGAATCCGCGATGCTTGAGATTAAAGGGGTCGGCGAATCCAAACTGGATACATACGGGCGTGCCTTCATGAAAAAAATTGCCCAGTACCGCCTTGAACAGGACGTCAAATAATACGTAAATGCCCATCATGACAGGAGGTATTCTCATGGCTGAGTTCAGTGATTTTCAACAGCTTGATCTTCGTATCGGTACGATCCTGACGGCAGAGCCCTTTTCAAAAGCACGCGTACCTGCCTTCAAAATCACCATCGATTTTGGTACAGAGATCGGCATCAAAAAGTCCAGTGCCCAAATCACACACCGATATCAACCTGAGGACCTCGTCGGGAAACAAGTCACCGCAGTCGTCAATTTCCCCCCGCGAAATATCGCAGGTTTCTCATCAGAAGTGCTAATCCTGGGCGCAGTGCCGGGCGAAGGGGATGTCGTCCTCCTTCATCCGGACGAGGCTGTCCCAAACGGCACAATAATCAGCTGAAAATGTTTGTGAAGCCGTGTTCCACTAAAACTGCATTCTTTCAGCACACTTACACTTTTCTGAACATGAAAAAAGAACGTTCCATTACGGAGCGTTCTTTTTCCATTTTATTCAATCTTGTTCTTCAACGGCTTTTAACGAGCAGTTGAACCGCTTCTTCAATCACATCTTCACGCTTTTGGCCTGAATTCTGATGATCATGAATGCAGGATACAAGATTTTGGGCCACCACAAGAGCCGTTGCCCGGTCAAGTGCAGAACGGACCGCGGACATCTGTGTAATGATGTCCTTACAATCTTTCTCCTCCTCCATCATTCGAATAACGCCTTTCAACTGGCCTTCCACACGCTTCATACGATTTATCACTTCCAGCGAGTATGCCATATATTACACTCCGTTCCGTTTGATTTATCGAGCTGTACTTTATAAAAGAACGAATGCCAAGAGATAACCTACTGCAACAGCGACAAAAGTGGCAATCAGTCCTGGCAGCATAAAGCTGTGGTTAAAGACATATTTACCGATCTTCGTCGTTCCGGTTCTGTCAAATCCGATTGCAGCAATGATCGGGCCATAGTTCGGCATGAAGAAATAACCGTTCACTGCCGGGAACATAGCAATCATAAAGGCTGGATTGATACCCAGTGTTAATCCGAGTGGCATCAGTGCACCAACGGTCGCTGCCTGGGAATTGAGGAAGATGGACATGATAAAGAGCGCAAAGGCAAAGACCCAAGGAGCGGTTTCCACCATGCCCTGAACAGCAGGTTCAATGATCTCCATATTGGCCTGGAAGAATGAATCCCCCATCCATGCGATCCCGAAGATGGCAACAACCGCGACAATCCCTGCACGGAAAACGCTCCCTGTTGCAACTTTCGCTGCATCCACTTTACAAATCAGCAATATTAAAGCTGCAATTGTCAGCATGACGATTTGAATCGTATGTGGCATGGATAAGATTGTAATCTCTTCGCCTGTACCGAATGATGGGCGAAGTTGTTCAAAAGTCCCAAGCAATACAATCAGGACAGCTGCAAACAGGAACAGCCACACAGAATAAATGGATCGGCTTGATACTTCTCGCTTTTCGCGCTCTTGAACGGCCGGCGCAAGGCCGTTTTCCAGCCGGCGTATGTACTCCGGATCATTTTCGAGTTCCGGCCCACGGTTTTTCATGACAAATGCAGCGGTCATGATTCCGATGAAGGTTGCAGGCACAGTAATCATCAGAATATTCATCAAGGTGAAATCAAATCCTGCAATCAGGGCAAGAAGCGCGACCGTTGCCGCAGAGATCGGACTGGCGACAATCGCCTGCTGGGATGCAATGACGGCTACCGACAGCGGACGTTCAGGACGCACTTTGGATTCCTGGGCCACCTCTGAAATGACTGGAAGCAATGTATACGCTACGTGCCCTGTTCCTGCAAAGAACGTGAAAAAATACGTGGTAATCGGCGCCATGAATGTGATCCGCGATGGATTTTTCCTGAGGATTTTCTCCGCCAGGTCAACGAGCACATTCATACCGCCCGCGGCCTGCAACGTCCCGGCCGCTGTCACGACGGCCACGATCATCAGCATGACATCGATCGGCGGTGAGGTTGGTTCCAGATTGAAGACAAAGGTTAAAATCGCAAGACCCGCTCCACCCATGATACCGAGCCCGATCCCGCCAATTCTGGCCCCGATCAAAATCGCCAACAAAACAATCATAAACTGTAAAATAAACAATCAGGTCACCTTCTTTTCATAAAAATTCTGCACTCACTTATCATAGCTTTTCACAGCGCTGAAGCATAGTGTTTTGTGAATCATTTCACATAAAGTTCAGAATTCAGATCTTTATTTGTAATGGAAATTCGGAGAGACGATGGTATTGTCATAGTCTTCATGAAAAATATGCGTGGTTGCCGGAGATACCGGTGGAATAAGCCAAGTCCAGTCACCTGTTACAGGTCTCCCCGTTTGACATTCATTTTTCTGGAATTGTTTGAACTGGTGCGCTGCAGTGTGATGATCAACGATGGATACTCCGTCTTCTTGAAAAGACTGGAGCACTGCCTGATTTAAAATCACAAGTGCTTCATCCTTCCATAAAGAGGCGTTCGATCCTCTCTCGATCCCGGCGGCATCTGCAACTGCCGCAAGTTTGTTGTACCGCGCTTCATCTGCTAAATTCCTCGCACCGATTTCCGTCCCCATATACCAGCCGTTAAAAGGTGCCGCCGGATATTCAATGCCTCCGATCTCCAAAAGCATGTCAGCGATTGCCGGAACGGCGTACCACTTCAGGTTCAGATCCTTCATTCCGGGATACTTTGCGTGGCGAATCCGCACTTCTTTCACGATATCAGGGGCCAATTCAAACCACTGCGGTGCTTCTTGAGCAGTTGCTATCACTAAAGGCAGCAGATCAAATTCTGTCCCTACTCCTTTCCAGCCGAGTGACTCACAATAGGCTGTGAAATGAAGAGAATGCGGATCACCGATCACGCCCTTTTCTGTTTGATATCCCGCATATCTGATCAATTGATGATTATAAAGTGTGACCGGCACTTCTCCTTCTTTTCGAGGTGCAAAAATCGTAATCGTCGGTTTGATTTTACCGTCGTTCGTTGCAAAACGAATATGCTCCACCAGCGTTTGATGGACCTGTTCACAAGTGAAGTGATCCCGTGCGTCGATGACCGATAACGAGTCCCAGAATAACCGGCCGATGCATTTGTTCGCATTTCGCCATGCCATTTTTGCGCCGTGAGTCAACTCTTCACTCGTATGTGTATAACTTCCTGTTTTAACAATTTCCTCTTCAATCGCGATCCACCGGCTTGCTATCGCTTCTGGTGATTTCCCCAGTTCATGATAGCACTGCTCAATGAAAGAGCGGGCTTGCTGTTTCAGGTTATCCATCATTAAACACCCCTTCAGATAAAAACTTGTCGAAATTCCTGTGAGAATGGTTTCATTAATCCATTTTTAGGTTTATACTGTCTAAGACTTAATAAATGCTGTGAGGAGATCTGACTATGCAAGAACGAAAAAATTTCATTATGCTGCTGTTCAGTCTGACTGTCGTCCTTTTCTCTTGGGTTGTTCATTACCTGCATCGCGGGATCGGCTGGCTCGACAACTATATCCTCGCTTCTCAAATGGAAGCAGGGACACCAGCTCATTTACTGCCCTTACTGAATGGCCTCTTTTTTCTGCCGATTATTTTACTGATTGCAAGCGGAATTCTATTTTATCAAAACCGTACCCAACCACTGCTTCCGGTCATGCTGACATTGACCCTGACTTTTGCCAGCATTTCCATTATCGCCGGCGGAGACGGACTTGTCGAGTATCACTTCTCGATCTTCATGGTCTTGGCCTCTCTTGCCTATTTTGAGCAGGTTCGACTGATTGTAATCAGTGCCGCCATTTTCGCCTTTCAGCACATTGTCGGATACTTTACCGTGCCTGAACTGATATGCGGGACAGATGCCTACCCGTTCACACTGTTGATGATCCACATCTTCTTCGTGGTCTTCACTGTTGGCGTTATCCTGATCCAGATCATAGCCCGTCAGCGTTATGTCAGGATGGTGACTGAGAAAGAAGCTCAGCATCAAAACATCGTCGAATCGCTGGTTTCCAATATTTCTTCCACTTCCGAATCCGTAATGGAACATATAAGCCGGTTGGATGCCGGGGCACAGGAAGCTTCATCAGCATCAAAGGACATCGCTTATTCACTGAATGACATGGTAGAAGGTGCAAATCAGCAGCTCGCAGAATCCCGTAAAAGTTCAGAGGAAATTGAAGAAGTCTCCAAAGATGTGCAGCACATCATTGATCAGTCAAAACAGTCCATGGCTATCTCTGAATCAACTGTGTCCCTTGCACAAGCGGGCGAGGAAAGTATGGCATCCACTGAAAAGGTGATGACGGATCTCTCCGGTGCTGTTCATCAAATGGATGAAGTGGCCGGACGCCTGCAGTCGCGATCACAGGAGATCGAAAAGACTTTGGGACTGATTACAGATATTTCTGAACAAACCAATCTTCTTGCGTTGAACGCTGCCATCGAAGCCGCAAGGGCTGGAGAAGCGGGAAAAGGTTTTGCTGTTGTTGCTGATGAGGTGAGAAAACTCGCTGATCAATCCCGACAATATGCCAACGACATTTCTTCTGTTCTTGACGGCCTCCTCTCCGATTCCAAAGATCTTGCCGAAGTGATGACTCTTGGCAGGGAACAGAGTGGTGCAGGCATCGATCAGGTCAAAGAAACAGGTGAACGCTTTGTAAGAATTGTTCAGGAGATTGAACGCGTTGCAAGCGACACAAAAACTTCTTTCACGTTAGCCGAAACCATTGGAAGCCGCATGAATCAGCTGAGGGACGTACTCACTACCATCAATCATGTGGCGGACAAGAATCGCAGTGGAATCGAATCGATCTCGGCCACTTCAGAAGAACAGATGGCCACATTTACAGAGTTCACAGACAGCACAACGTCTGTAACTGAAAAAATGGATGGACTTCAAAGGCAAATCCTCACGATGCAGCAGGACATGAGAAACTGATCCAATTTCGCATCAAAAGCGATCCCTGGAATTGATCCGGGGATCGCTTATTTGCATGATCAGATGGATGTTCTTAAGAAAGAAGAATTTATACTGGCAAGGTAATTTCTCAATTCATTCCAATCGTTCTGAAATGACTGATCACCGTAACTGCGCTGCATGGTCTGGCATAGTAAAAACCCTGAATATGCGTACAGCCAAGCTCTCTTAAGGCCTCCTGCTGTTCTTTCGTTTCCACTCCCTCTGCCGTCGTAGAGATCTCCAGGGACTCAGCCATACTGATGATGGCGTTTGTGATCATTTCAGCTTTCGGATCGTCCGGCAGGCGTGATACAAACGTGCGATCAATCTTTAATGTGCTGATCGGAAACTGAGTAAAATAAGCGAGCGAAGAATAGCCCGTTCCAAAATCATCAATTGCGATACTCACCCCCAGACCTTTCAAAGCAGCCATTTTGTCCACTTTATCCTCGCCCGGACTCATGGCTGTCGTCTCTGTAATTTCAAGTTGTACCCATTCGGGCTCAAGTCCAGAATTATGAATTGCTTCACGCACATTCCTGATGAACCGGGCCTGTTCAAACTGCAGGACAGAGATATTAATTGATATGACCATCGGCTCATATCCTTGATCCTGCCATGCCTTATTTTGCCTTAGTGCCTCTTCCATCACCCACTGTCCGATGTCCGTAATCAGCCCGGATCGTTCCGCTATATCAATCACTTTTCCAACAGGAACATGACTGAACTCCGGGTTTACCCAGCGGAGCAGAGCTTCATTCCCCGATACTCTGCCATTGGAGATATCAATGATTGGCTGATAGTGAAGCATGAATTCACCTCGTTCAACGGCGAAATGCAACGCATTTTCTATTTTCTGATCTTCTTGAATCGAGTCGGTAATCCCCTGATTGTAAAATTGATAACAATTACCCCCATCACGTTTTGCCTGCAGTTTGGCGATATTCGCATGCGCAATAATTTCCTCAATATCATTCTCGTCTTCGCCATCTTCCATAAACGCTGCACCAATGGACATCCTCAGTTGCCAGCCATCTTCTCTTGCGGACATGTCATTCATGGCATTTTGCCATAGGATTTTCAGTCGTCTTTCTGCATGATCTTTGGAATCGGACCGAATCAGGATGATGAATTCATCCCCAAAATAACGCCCGATCATTTCTTCCTGGTTAAGATACTCCTGTAAACGTTCTGCAAAACCCACCAGAATCTGATTACCTGCGTGATAACCCCTCAGACTGTTGTAACGCTTGAAGTCATCGATGGAAATCAGTGCTACGGTAATATGTCCGCCGAGTTTCCAAAGGTTCTTTATCCTGTATGGCAACTCCATCAGAAATGCGTTAAAGTTATATAGGCTCGTCAACGGATCAAAATACGTCAAACTGCGAATCCGATCATGCATGGCGTTAAAGCTTTTGGCAGCTGCACCGATTTCATTGTTGACGGACTCATCCGCCCTGATGTCTGAATTACCCTGCGTCGCTTCTTCAAACACCTCTTTCAATCGTAATATTGGTTTGGACATCTGTCTGGAGAAAAACCATGAGAACAACAAAACAAGGCCCATGGCTGCAATAAATCCAGCGGTGATCGTGAGCTGAATCCCCTCGACTTCGCCTAATACCTCATCCCGGTCAATCGAGAACATCAGATTCCACTCGGTGGAAGGCTCATCAATTTTTGCTGAGAAGGTAAACACCTGGTTCCCCTCTTCATTCTGATGTTCGAGCCACTCCAGGTGACCGTCATTCAGTCTGTTAAATGCAACATTTTCAGACTGAAGATGGACTGCATTGTGTGACGTTGTAAAAGAGTTGTCCGGCTGGATCACAACCTCTCCCTCGTTGTTCATCAGCCAGGCAACCCCGGTCTCACCGAGTTCAACGGATTCAATTACCCGTGACAGAAAGTAGACCTCAGTAACCAGATTAACGAGCCCTTGAAGTTCACCTGTGTCATCACGAATTTCATGCGATACGATCATAATGGGCACATCCGGATCCGCAAAAGGGCTGATAAACGGCTCAGTGATCCAGAAGGGTTCTCCTTCAAGGATTATGTTTTCGTATTGCTCCTGTTCACTGATATCAATATAATCGCCGTTTGTCGTCCAACCAAGACCTTCCGTATCTGTTACGGTCATATTTCGATACCGGTCTTCAAGGACGACTGTCGGTAAAAATGCCTGAATCGCTTCTTCATCACCTGAACGCAGAATATTCGTTTGACTCAGCATCTCCACCTTTTCGATGAGATGTGTCAGTTCACTGTGAATGGTGTCAGCACGGCTGTCGACAATATCCTGATACTGGTGCATCAAATGATCCGGCACCCGGCTGAGCTGTTGATGCGCAATCAGTCCCATAGCCAAAGACAACAAAAGGACAGCAAGCAGTGGATACATCATCAGTTGAGATCTGATTGATTTCATCACGCCTGTGTCCTCCTTTAGATTCATGTCATTCGTCGTTCATCCAGATTCTATGATACATGAAATGTCAGTCATGTGTCGACAAACGCTGCAAATTGATCAGTTATTTAAGCATTAAACGGGTACATGCTCACCGCGGTCACTATCAAAGTAACCCATATCTGTTAATTTAAGGGATGGGATGACTGGTAAGCACATGAAAGAAAGGGCTGAAAAAGGGTGGAATTCTCCTTGGAACCCAAGTTTCTCCAAAGCCTGATCCACTTGCTTCAATCCTCTCAACACCTCAGCTACCGGTTTCGAAGACATCAGTCCGCCGATATCCAAAGATAATTCGCCAAGGATCTGGCCATTTCTGACAACAACAAGTCCACCGCCAAGTGCTGCGGCGTGCTGGATTGCCAGTGCCAGATCTTCATCTGAATCCCCTGCTGCTACAAGGTTATGAGAGTCATGCGCGATGGTTCCGGCGATGGCTCCACCTGCAAGTCCCAATCCTTTGATAAAACCGAGTCCGATATTGCCTGTATTGTGATGCCGTTCCACGACAGCCATTTTCCATACATCCTGTGTGGGATCGGCTTCGAAAAACGATTCCTTCACCGGTAACTTGAACTGCTTTTTACCCGTTACAAGGCTGTGTGGTGTGAGTTCAATGGTCAAAGCCTCACCAGATGGATTCGCCTGTATCTTAAGCAGTTCAGGGGTGATTTTCGGGATCGTAACCGTATTTTTAACAGCAGCAGGCAAGTCCGACTCAATTTCTTTCATAACCAGAAGTTCTCCGTTTTTCGCAACGCACTCTCCGTTTTTATATACCCTGTCAATCTCAAAAGCCGACAGATCATTCAATAAAATGAAGTCCGCCTGGTATCCTGGTGCGATGGCCCCTTTATCTGAAAACCCGTAACATTCGCACGCGTTCAATGTTGCAATCTGTATGGCCTGAAGGGGATCCATGCCCTGTTTTACAGCGAGGCGGATGTGATCATCTATGGAGCCCCGTTCCATCAGTTCGTCAATATGCTTATCATCAGTGCAGAACATGAATTTACGGGCGTTATTCGCATTTACTGCAGGTAATAACGCATCGAGATCCTTGGCTGCCGACCCTTGACGAATCATTACATAAAACCCGGCACGAATCCTGGCCTTCGCTTCTTCAGCCGTGGTGCATTCATGGTCTGTTTTCACCCCGGCTGTCCGGTAGACGTTCAGTTTGGCTTCCGGCAGGCCCGCTCCATGTCCATCGATATGGCCTCGTTTATTACCGGCATCCATCAATTTATCCATCATATCCGGCGCTGTATTTTCTACGGATGGATAATCCATGACTTCAGCCAGTCCCAGAACACGTTCATGCGAATAAAAAGTCCTCAGATCAACTGCGGTCAGCTTCGCCCCTGCGTTTTCGAATGGCGTGGCAGGTACACAGCTCGGCAGCATAAAATTCGCATCGAGAGAAATGCCTGCAGAATCATCCAGCATGAACTGCACTCCTTGTGCGCCGCTGACATTGGCAATTTCATGCGGGTCAGTAACAATGGTTGTGACGCCGTGAGGCACGACAACTTGTGCAAAGCGTTGGGGCTGAACCATGGACGATTCGATATGCACGTGACCATCCACGAGTCCCGGGACCATATATTGCCCGTTGACATCCACTTCCTGTTTTCCGCTATAGTTGCCAACACCGGCGATCAAACCGTTATGAACAGCGACATCTGCTTCAATCACTTCGAGTGAAAAGACATTGACAACTTTGGCGTTTTTCATGACCAGGTCCGCCTTTTCTTTTCCTGAAGCAATTCGGATCTGTTCCTCTAATTGCTTTTTATTCATATGATGCACTCCTTTAATATCGACTGATTCGGACGATGCGAAAAGAAAGCCTCGGGCTCATGCCTGAAGCTTTCGGATTCTTCTTAGTATAATGGAGTGAACAGGAAAAATGAAGAGGTCAGACCTATTTTGTCAGGAAACTTCTCAAACAATCTGTTTTTCTTGCTGCGCTTGCACAAGATCTGCATAAAAGCCACCCCTGTTTATCAATTCAGCATGTGTGCCCGATTCAAGCAGTTCTCCCTCATGTAAGACGAGAATCTGGTCTGCCTGACGTATGGTGTTCAGCCGGTGTGCGATCACGAAACTGGTCCGTCCATTCATCAATCGTTTCAGTGCTTCCTGAATGTTGATTTCTGTGACCGTATCAATACTGCTGGTCGCCTCATCAAGAATGAGAATCGCAGGGTCTCGAAGTAACGCTCTGGCAATGGAGAGTAACTGCTTTTGGCCCTGGCTGATACCGCCGCCTTCCCCGTCAATCAACGTATCATACCCATCCGGGAACTTCATGATGAAACTGTGGGCATTCGCTTCTTTCGCTGCTGCAACCACGTCTTCATCCGAGGCCGTCAACTGACCGTAACGGATATTCTCACGTATCGTCCCTTGAAACAGATAGGAATCCTGCAGGACAAAAGCCATTTCATTTCTGAGGGATTCGCGCTTTATCGCTGTCATATCCCTGCCGTCAATCTCGACAATCCCTTCAACCGGATCATAAAACCGTGAAAGCAGGCTGATTAAAGTGGTTTTTCCAGCACCGGTCGGTCCGACAATCGCCGTTGTTTCACCTGATTTTGCCGTAAAGGAAATATTGCTTAATGTGTCCTGGTCCCCTTCGTATTCAAATGACACGTCCTTGAATATGACTTCACCAGTAATCGATCCTGCGTCTTCCTTACCGGACTCTGTGCTGATTTCATCTTCCTCATCCATGATGCGAAACACTCTCTCAGCCCCGGCAATGGCGGACAAAAGTGTATTAAACTGGTTGGCGAGATCGTTTAACGGCCGGGTGAACTGTCTGGTATATTCGGCAAAAATCACAATCACACCGATCGTGATCATCCCGTTGTAAGCAAATATGCCTCCGATTCCTGCAATGATGGCGAAGCTGAAATTGTTCAGCATATTCATCAGTTTCGGGATGAATCCGGAAATGGTCTGTGCCCAGAAACCGGCCAGTCTCAGTTCCTGATTTCTCGTGGTAAAGCCTTCAATCACCCGCTCTTCCTGCGAAAAACTTTTGATGATCTTCTGCCCGGACATGCTCTCTTGCACATAGCCGTTCAATTCCCCGAGATGTCGCTGCTGCAGTTTGAATAATTGACCGGTCCGGCTCGTAATCCATTTCATTCCGATGTACATCATCGGGACAATGACCAGCGAAATGAGCGTTAATAACGGACTCAGATAAATCATAACGGTCAATGTACCCACCAACGTCAGCACACTGGCGAAGATCTGGATGACGGAGCTGTTCAAGGTGTTACTGATATTATCCATATCGTTTGTCACCCGGCTCATCAGTTCCCCGTGCCGGCGTTGATCAAAAAAAGTGATCGGCAGCTTATGCAGATGATGAAAGAGACCTGTTCGTAACCGGTATACCGTATCCTGCGCGACGCGCACCATCACAAAATGCTGGAGAAATACGGAGAGTGAATGCAGCAGATAGATGACAGCAAGGAGGATCAGTACAGCGAACAGTCCAGACGTATCTCCGTCATAAACGACCTGATCGATGCTCATGCCAACGACGAACGGTCCTGCAAGAGCCAGTATCGAACTTATCAATACCATGAGAACGACAAAATACAATCCTTTTTTACGTTTGGCCAGGTAGCGCCAGATGCGGATCAATGTCCCTTTCCAGTCGTCCGCCCGTTTATTCTGTGTGGATGAATCCTGAAGATCTTCATTTTTCTGATTGAGATTCAGTTTAGGCTGTTTGAAAGGGGTAGTCCATGATCCCATCAAAGTTGCACCTCCTGCTCTTGCTGTGATTGATAAATTGCCTGGTACAACGTTGAAGTACGAAGGAGCTCGTCATGAGTTCCCTGCGCCTCAATTCGCCCATCTTCCATCAGAAATATCCCGTCTGCTTCAGCTGTTGAACTGACTTTCTGGGTAATCATCAAAGTCGTACACGCGTATCGTTCCAGTGCTTTTAACAGCTGCGATTCCGTCTTGGCATCGAGTGCGCTGGTACAATCATCCAGCAAAAGAATCCGGGGGTTCCTCAGAAGAGCACGGGCAATGGACAAGCGCTGTTTTTGTCCACCGGAGAGGTTCACCCCTCTTTGACCAATACGGGTGTTCAGTCCATCCGGCAGTTCTTGAATGTGATCATAGATCTGCGCATCCTTTAACACCTGGATCATCTCCTGTTCGCTCGCGTCCGCTTTCCCCCATCTGAGGTTCTCAGCGATCGAGCCGGTAAACAGCATGACTTCCTGCGGGACATAACCGATCAACTGTCTGAGGGATTTTAATGACAAGCTGCTGACATCTTTGCCATCAATCTTTACCGTACCTTCGTCTGTGTCATAGAGTCTTGGAATCAGCTGAAACAACGACGTTTTCCCCGAACCGGTGGCACCCATCACAGCAATGCGTTCCTTCGCATGAATCGTAACAGTCATTTCTTTCAGTACAGGCGCCTCTGTCCCCGGATAGTGAAAACTCACATCTTTAAATGTAATCTCTCCTCTCCCATCAGGTACAGATGCCGGCTTACCGGGTTCGGTAATGTCAGGTTCTGCATCGAGTACGTCTCCTGTTCGTTCCGCCGATGCTTTCGCTCTTGAAAAGATCATGATGATCATGGAGAAAATCGATAAAGCACCGGTCATTCTGGTCACGTAGTTAATAATCGCAACCACCTCCCCAACAGACGCCCCTCCGGTATTGACACCTGCTGTGCCAAACCAGAGCACCAGCATAATCGTAGCATTCATCACGAGCAGGATGACCGGCATGGTCGTCTCAATGAGGCGCATCGTTTTAACCGTCCGGTCTTTCAGACCATCTGCAGCCGTGTCGAAGCGCTCCCCTTCAAAACCTCTGCGGGTATAGGATTTCACAAGGCGGATCGCCGTCAGGTTCTCCTGCACCACATTATTGACGAGATCGACTTTTGACTGAACTTGTTTAAACAGCGCACTCGCCTTTCGCAAAAGAAACAAAAGAAATCCGACGAGAAGCGGAATTGTCAAAACGAGAATCAACGCCAGCTGCCAATTGACAATCAACGCCATGATTACCGAACCTATGACAAGAAGCGGTGCCCTGAGCATGATTCTCAGACTCATGAAGATCGTATTTTGCAGTTGATTGACATCATTGGTGATGCGCGTCATTAGCGAAGACGTAGGAAATTGACTGAAATTCGAAAAAGCAAAGGACTGCACTTTATGAAACAGTGAAGTCCTTAAATCATAACCTGTATGCTGAGAGGCGTATGCTGCATAAAAGGAGTTGATGATCCCTGAAGCAAAGCTGACGAGGGAAAGTCCAACCATGATACTGCCCCAGAAAACGACTGTGGAGAGATCCTGTTCAATAATCCCGTTGTCAATGATCCTTGCCATCAGAAGAGGCTGGATCAATTCCACACCCAGTTCAACCAGTGTCAGGAATAAGGCAACGGCAACGGCGAACCGGTAGGTTTTTAAATGTCTGAATACGTGTAACATCCTTTATCACAGCTTTCCACGGGGGCTCAGCGCTGTGGCCAGGCCCTCCCGATATCAATGGTTTTCATCACCCGGTAGACCTCGTCTTCCAGTCTCGCAGGGCCTTCTTTCATCATTTGATTCACGTCGGTCCAATCGCTGATCAATGCACAAGAAACCACATGATCCCAATCCCTGATTTTCTCATCAAATGTACGGGTGCGCATGCCGCCAAATAAAATCACCGGCTTGCCTGCATCTGCCGCAATTGTCGCAACACCGATCGGACCTTTGCCGAAAAGGGTCTGCTCATCCAGTTTCCCTTCTCCGCTCATAATCAGATCAGCTTCATGGATCGCCTCCATAATGCCAACGGATTCTGCAACCATTTCAAAGCCGCGTCGTAATTCTGCATCAAGGTAGCTCAAAAGGGCAAAGCCAAGTCCTCCAGCAGCACCGCTGCCCGGGCTTTCTCTATGGTCGACTCCGGTGACCTCTTTAGTCAATTCCGCAAAATGGGCCATTCCGTTTTCATAGACAGGAAGGTCTTCGTCACTCATCCCTTTTTGTGGACCGAATATATAAACGGCCCCTTCTTTCCCGAGAAGACGGTTTGTGACATCTGTTGCTACCTTAATCCTCAAATCCTCTGGAAGATCGATCATCTCTGATGTGTCAATGGTATGAATCTGATCGAGCTGTCCGCCTATACGGTGAAGTCGTTGTCCGGAAGCATCCTGAAAACGGACACCCAGACCTTGCAGAAATCCGACACCCCCATCGACTGACGCACTCCCGCCTATGCCGATAATGATTTCTTTAGCCCCGTGAGCTACAGCGTGACTGAAGATCAGTCCGGTACCTTCCGTCGATGTGAAAAGCGGATTTCGTTCGTGAGGCGCCAGTAACGTTAACCCCGAAGCCACAGCCGTTTCAATGACTGCAATCTTTTTTTGATCATCGTAAGCAAAATAGCCGGTCATTTCTCGTCCCAACGGATCCAGGGACGGTACCTCCACCAGTTTCATGGTTGTACCGTACGTTAAGGCATCTATCGTTCCTTCGCCGCCGTCTGCGAGGGGAAACGAGCTCACTTCTATGTTTGAATCATAGCGGTGAATGCCTTTTTTCATGGCTTCAGCCGCCTGAATACTGGTCATTGATCCTTTGAATGAATCAGGCGCAAGCATGATTTTCATCAGATCACCTCCACTTCAACTCTTGTTTATCAGTCTTTGCCTTTACTATCAACTCCATTATCTCGTTTCTGTTGGCGAATCACAAGGATGAGGTCTTTCAAAGCATAAGCTGCCCTGAAAACAAGTTATCTTTTTATTCGGATTGGTACAAACCAGTTTAGTATAAGCGTCTCTGTCAAAGCATGCAGTTGATAGCGGGATGGAAAGAGCGGCAGGCGCCCCTTAGGTATGCGTCCACCGTAAGTGATTGAAATCAACTATGATCGAAAACAGAGCCAATGAATAAAGAGACCTTCCTGCAGTGGAAAAAAGCAAAAAAAGTTGCATCTTGCGATTGAAAGCCCATCCGCTTTTCGATATGATGAGTGAGGTAGTTAATACAAACGTTTGCACTATTTTTTGCGATCCTGTGCTAAACTGGAACGTAAAAGCAAATAATCATTGAGGTGAAGAAAAATGAGTGGCATCTGGTGGAAAGAAGCTGTCGGATATCAAATCTATCCAAAAAGCTTTCAAGATAGCAACGGGGACGGTATTGGAGATCTCCCGGGCGTATTATCCCGTCTGGACTATCTGAAGAACCTGGGGATTGATTTTATCTGGATCTGTCCCATGTATAAATCTCCTCTGGACGACAACGGGTATGACATTTCCGATTACCAGGACATATTGGATGTATTCGGGACAATGGAAGATTTTAATCAATTGTTAAAAGGGGTTCATGATCGTGGAATGAAACTGATCATTGATCTCGTACCCAACCATACGAGTGATGAGCATCCCTGGTTTATCGAGTCACGCTCCTCAACAACATCCCCAAAGCGGGACTGGTATATTTGGCGTGATGCAAAGAATGGAAAAGAACCGAACAACTGGGAGAGCATCTTCGGCGGGAGTGCATGGGAATACGACGATCTGACAGATCAGTATTTCCTGCATGTGTTTTCAAAGCGCCAGCCAGATCTCAATTGGGAGAACCCCGATGTGCGTGAAGCGCTTTATGACATGATCAACTGGTGGCTCGAGAAAGGTGTGGACGGCTTTCGAATCGATGCCCTGTCCCACATCAAAAAGCGTCCGGGATTTCCGGACCTCCCGAACCCTGATGGAAAAAAATTCGTTCCGTCCTTTAAAATGCACATGAATCAGGACGGTATTCACGATTTTCTGGACGAGCTGAAAAGAAAAACGTACGGCCGCTACCCTGAAGCAATGACCGTCGGCGAGGCAAATGGTGTGAGCATTGAGCAGGCTCATAACTGGGTCGGTGAAAACGGGAAAATGGACATGGTCTTTCAATTCGAACATCTCGATTTATGGGACTATGAACTGGATGAAACCCTTGACGTCATCAATCTGAAAAAGATCCTCAGCCGTTGGCAAAAAGGACTCGAGCACGACGGCTGGAACGCATTGTTCATTGAAAACCACGATAAAGCCCGCGTGGTCTCTACCTGGGGAGATGACACCACTTACTGGTATGAAAGTGCCACATCCCTAGCAGCCATGTATTTTCTGATGAAAGGAACACCCTACATCTATCAGGGGCAGGAAATCGGCATGACCAACAGCTACTTCAGAAACATCGAAGACTACGACGATGTGGCTGCAAAAAATATGTATCAAAATGCCTTGGAAACTGGTGAGGATACCGAGAAAATCATCGACACCCTTGCGCACACATCCCGTGACAACAGCCGGACCCCGATGCAGTGGAACGGGGAAGCACAGGCAGGATTCACGAAAGGTGAACCCTGGATGAAGGTCAATCCGAATTACACCAAAATCAACGTGGCAGCACAGCAGGAAGATCCCCATTCTGTTTTGAATTTTTACAAAGAAATGATTCACCTGAAGAAAACGTATCCGGTTTTCACGTATGGCAGTTACGATCTTCTGATGCCGGAAGATCCGAATCTGTTTGCGTATCAGCGAGAAGATAAGACGCATATTGCCGTGGTGATGACAAATCTGAAACCGGAAACAGCAACCTTCGAAAGTGAAGTCATGACATTCACCCGAGACAGGCTGAAGCTGTTTAATCTGAAAAAACCGGCACCATCTGAAGAATCCACGTTCTTCACGTTGCAACCTTACGAAGCCAGGGTCTATATTCAAAATAAATAATGAAACGATCAAACACGTCCGGCTCTTCGTCCGGGCGTGTTATTTTCTGAAGAGATCACGAAATATCAGAGGATATTCCGGTTTACTTTTTTCGGGTGACGAAGTAAAATAAGAAGACTTGAGATTGAACGAGAAGCAGGTGATGATGAGATGACACATGTTCCGGATATGAAAAAAGGCGTTTTCGCAGGGATCGGGGCCTATTTGTTATGGGGATTTCTCCCGATTTACTGGAAACTCGTGGACCATGTATCCGCTTTGGAAATTCTTGCACACCGGATCGTCTGGTCTTTTTTATTTTTGATGCTGTTATTTATCGTGACCCGGAAAGTCGCATACTTTCTGGAGGATTTACGTTATTTAAAGACCCACCCTAAAATCATCGTTGGCATCATGACATCGTCGCTTTTGATCAGCACCAACTGGATTTTGTTTATCTGGGCTGTTGCAAACGAACGGATTGTTGAAGTGAGCCTCGGGTATTATATTAATCCGTTAATCAACGTGATACTGGGTGTGATCTTTTTTAAGGAAACATTGAATAATAAACAGCGTGCCGCCGTCGGGCTTGCCTTTATCGGTGTATTGATCATGACGGTTTCTTTCGGTCAGGTGCCTTACATTGCGCTGACGCTGGCACTCAGTTTCGGCTTATATGGCCTGGTCAAAAAGCAGACTCAGGTCGGTGCCATGACCGGGCTCTCGATTGAAACGCTTATGCTGTTACCAATTGCCATCGGCGTATTGTTTTACCTGCAGGGTTCGGTCAGTGGCATTCTCCATGTCGGATCGGACATACCGCTGACCCCGGTTCTTCTTGTCGGTACCGGTGTCGCCACTGCCATCCCGCTCTTGCTGTTCGGGTTCGGCGCGAGAAATATTACCCTGTCACTGATCGGGTTTCTGCAGTACATCGCACCAACCACGATGCTGCTCTTAGGAGTCCTCTTGTACGGAGAAGCATTCACGATCTATCATGCGGTCTCCTTCGTCTTCATCTGGACCGGGCTGATTCTCTACAGCATCTCTAAATTCCGCGTGTTCCGCGAAGAACAACGGCAAAGAAACAACCAAATAAAAAGCCGGGCATGAGCAGTGATATGCTCCCAACAAAGTGGACAGTAGAAATAATAAATTTCTACACTACTTTGTTGGGAGTTTTTCTATGCGCAAAAATAAACGTTGGTCTCATGAAGAGAAATTAACTATTGTTTTAAAACACGTGAATGAAGGACACTCATTTACATCATTAGAACGTGAGTATAACTGTTCCACTAAATTAATAAGACGATGGGTTTCAAAGTATCAACGTATGGGTCAAGAAGGATTAAAGCGTAAGCACCGCAAGACTGTTTATACAACAGAAACGAAAGAGGAGATGATTCATGAAGTTTTCAATGGCCAAACGCAAGAAGAAGTAGCCCAAGCCTGCGGCTTGAGTCAGGATTCCCTTTTATCTTCCTGGATCAAAGCCTATACTGGTGGTAAGAAATCCACTGGTAAAGGACGTGTAAATAGGATGAAGGGTAGAAAAACGACATTGGAAGAACGTTTGGAAATTGTGGATTTTGCTTTAAGAAACGATCGGGACCATCAGTCGGCAGCTGAGAAGTATAACGTGTCCTATCAACAAGTATACAGTTGGGTACAGAAATAAGAAGCAGATGGGAAAGATGGGCTGCTTGATCGACGTGGCCGAAATCGCCCGAACAAGGAAAACATGACCGAAACCGAACAGTTGGAATCTGAATTAAAAGAAATGAACCGAAAGAATCGTCGCCTTCAAATGGAGAATGACTACTTAAAAAAGTTGAAAGAGATCGAGCAGAAGTTAAACGATTCTCGCTGGTCCGTCACTTGCCGGAGTATGTGAGTATTCAAGAATTGCATGAAACCAAGGACTATCCGATTCAAGAACTGTGTGCCATCGCGGGTGTTGCTCGATCCGCCTACTATAAGTGGCTGAACCGTGAGGTTCCAAAACAAGAACAGGATACGCAATATTTAGCTCAACTGATTGTCTTGATCTATCATGATGATGAAGTCAATCAAACATATGTTTATCGTCGGATGACAAGTCAAATGAATGCTTGGGGTGTCAGATGCAGTGAGAACAAGGTTTTACGTATCATGAGAATCCTTCGGATTCAATCACAAATCCGTAAAAAGCGTAAGGTTTATCCACGGGTTAACCCGGATCATCTAGCGAAGAATGTGTTAGATCGAGAATTTAAGGCTCAGGAACCCAATGAGAAATGGTGTACGGACATCACTGAAATGAAAGATGAGCGTGGCAAAAAGCAGTTCTTGAGTGCTGTGATTGACTTATACGACAATTCAATTGTTGCCTTTAAGCTTTCAAAACGAAACGACAATCATTTGGTGGAAAGCACGTTAATCGAAGCCTTTGCACAGAACCCAAATGTGCAATCGATCATTCACAGTGATCGAGGATCTCAATACACATCCCATATGTATCATGATTTGAAAGAAATATACGGGTTCACGCTAAGTATGTCGAGAGCTGGCTATTGTATTGATAATCAGCCAATTGAACGATTTTTCGGCACGTTAAAAGCAGAATATTATTACCGTATGTCTTTCTCATCAACTGAACAATTGGAGAATGGCATCCATAACTATATTGATTTTTATAACTGGCGAAGAGTGACGTTAACTTTCAAGGGACTGGCACCAAAGTTGTACCGGAGACAATACCAGGGTGCTGCTTAAATGGATGACTGAAATCTCTTTTAAAGCTTGTTGTAAAGTCATTCAAGAGCGTTAGGTGGCGACGCCAGAGGGATTAGCGCAGTCTGAAGATCCATTCTGACGAAGCAAAGCTGAGTCAGAATTAGCTGAAGACAAGCCCCTTGGACAGTAAGACACGACGCGTGTTCTTTCGCGTCGATTGTCGCACTGATGCATCTTTTTCCCTTCGTGCAAGCGTCCACCTTTAGCGATTGAATAACAACGAAGAATCAATAAGGGTTAACCAAAAAAGGACCTGAATGAACTAGTAAGTTCATTCAGGCCTAAAACCAATTTTTTTGTCGATTAATAAGCTTTCGTCAATCCTCCGTCAATCAGGAAATGCTGCCCGGTCATATACGTGTTCAGCCCTGAGCCGAGAAACAACACCGTGTTGCCAAATTCGTCAGGCTGCCCGTAACGGCCAATAGGAATTGCTGTTTCATTTTGATTCTTCATATCATCTGGTGAGATGCCCTGTTTTTTTGCATTGATCTCATCGAGACTCTGCACCCGTTCGGTGTCGATCCGGCCCGGACCAACGGCATTGATCAATACACCATCCGGTGCGAATTCGTGAGCGAGGGATTTGTTCAAACCGACCAGACCCATCCGGTTAATATTAGAGAGCAAAAGTCCGTTTACCGGTTCCTTCATGGATGAAGAGGTAATGATAACGATCCGTCCCTTGGCTGTTTTTAAATACGGATAGGCTGCTTTTATCCCCCTTACAACGCTCATCAATGTCAATTGAAAAGCCCATTCAAAATCTTCCTCGGTCACAGAGGCAAAGTCCCCCGGTGGCGGACCACCTGCGTTACACACCAGCACATCAATCCCGCCGAAACGCTCTGAAGTCTCTCTGACCACATTCTCAATATCCGCTTTCACCGATACATCACATACCTGATAGGCGACGAGGCCTTCTGCATCTCGGCTGATCTCATCTGCCGCATCTTTCACATGTTCAAGTGTCCGGCTTGTGAGCATAACATTGGCTCCTGCTTTTGCGTAAGCATGAGCTGAAGCTTTACCAAGTCCTTTGCTTGATGCAAATACAAGTACACTCTTCCCTTTAAGTCCAAGATCAATCATGACAGACTACATCCTTTCCTTTTGCACATCGGCATTTGTCCAGCGCATATCCACATGGGGAATGTCATCCTCGGGGTAAACCTCTGAAACCGGTTCAAATCCAAAGGACGCATAAAATGCTCTGGCATAATCCTGCGCCTGTATTTTGATGTTCTGAACATCCCATTTCTCACGCATCAATCGCATACTCTCGTCCATTAGTCGTCTGCCGGTTCCAGTGTTTCGGAGTCTTTTGACGATAAGCACCCGACCGATCGAAGCCTCCGGGTAACTCACCCCAGGAGGCAACAGCCGTGCATAAGCCACGACCTCCCCTTCCTCCATCGCAAACAAATGCAAGGAAGCCTGATCTTTATGATCGAGTTCCGGATACGCACATTCCTGTTCAACCACAAAGACATCGACTCTTGCCTTCAATATGCCGTAGAGTTCTGACGCCGACAGCTGCTCAAAGCTTTTAACAATCCACTGCACCTGCATCTCCTCCAATCCCTTACCATGTCAGTTTAGCACAGGCCTGAAACAATGTGCCATGCTGAATCGTCAGAGAAACAGGACCAGCAACTGCGACATCAGGGCGATGAATATCAAAGCGAAGGGATAGGCAGCGGCATAAGCAATCGCCGGATCCTCTGAATCCACAAGGCTATTCAAAGCACCTAACCCCGGTGTACTTGTCATTCCGCCGCACAGTGCTCCAAGGGAATGAACCATGCTGAGGTGAAAGAGCTTCTTCGCAATCAGGAAACCTGCCATCAAAGGCACGATGGTAATAATCGCTCCAGCCAGCAGGATTTGAAAACCTTCCTGTTCAATAATGCCAACGATCCCCGCACCGGCAGTCGTTCCTGCTCCTGCCAGGAACAGAGCGAGTCCAATGTCTCCGATCACCTGGTTGGAAGGTTGGAAAAACCGTGCCCGAATCGGTCCCAACTTCCCGTAGTGACCGATCACCAATGCCACAAAGAGCGGTCCTCCGGCGATTCCCAAAGTAATCGTTCCCAGTCCCGGAAGATAAATCGGTATCATCCCCACAAGAATCCCCAACAAGAGAATCAGGCTGAACGAAAACAGGTGAATATTCGTCACCTCAAGATTCTTGCGGCTGAACAGGCGTTCCACTTCATCGAGTCGTCCCTCGCTCGAGACTACTGTCAGAATATCCCCTTGTTCGAGTCGCCAACGCGGATTTTGATTAAATTCAAACCCCACCCTCTCTATCCGGGTGACCGTAACGCCATACGTTCCTCTTAAAGCGAGTTCGCGAATACTCTTCCCGAGTACCTGATCCGATTCCACTTTGATTTTACGCAGTTTAATATTGTCTTGATTCGCAAAATTGGTGGGCACTTCTTTCCCCACATCCTCACAGAGCTTCTTTAGATCTGTTTTATTCCCGACAGCTACGAGACGATCGCCTTTGAGAATTACCGTGTCACTGAGGCTGATAATCGTCCGGTCTCCGCGAATAACCCGACTGATCACAGCGGAAGTTCCTTCTGCAAGACGCAATTCTTTGAGTGTCCGTTTATGTATGTCATCCTGTGTGACTTCAATGGTCATCACTTTCAAGGTCGATATCCGCTTAATCGGGCTTGCCCTCCGGTTCAAATCCTTCATCAAATCCACCTTTAATACCTTCGGAAAAAGCTGAACAAAAAGGACTACTGCAAGCACACCAAATGGATAGGCAATCCCGTATCCGACAGAGGCAACCGGATCCCCGGTCGCTTCGAGAGCTGCTGCAAGACCCGGTGTACTTGTCAAAGCCCCCGTCATAATCCCGACGGCCAAAGCCGGCGGCAAATCCATGACTCCTGCTACAATGAAAGTTGTGATGCTTGCAATCCCCACAATCGCCAATCCGATCATCCCGAAGATGACACCGGATGTTTTGATCATCCTGAAAAATCGCGGACCAGCCTGAAGGCCGACGGCAACGATAAATAAGCTCAGCCCAAGGTTTTGGATCATCGATGAAATCTCATACCCGTAGTGACCAAATACCATCGCCGTAAACAGAACAGCACTTGATCCAAGGCCGACTCCTTTAAATGACCACTGGCCAATTAATGTACCAATGACCACGATCACAAATAACAAAACCAATGGTTCGCTTAACAGTGCTGTCATGGTAAACTCTCCCGTACGTTCTGACATAACCTCATTATAGACGTTTACACGAAGGATGAAAGCACCTCACCGAAATGAATGCGCTTAAAAGTGTGACAATTCTATGATCTTATCAGATAAAGAAAGATCAACGGACCGGTATCTTAAACCGGTCCGTCGCTCTTTGCTATTCACTCAATCGCTCAATCAACTGATCCAGGCTTTCATAGCAAAGTGCCAGATTTTCATAGCTTCCGCCTGCGATTTCCACCGGTTTATTGTACATCTGTTCAGCTCCGGTATCCGTAAAGAAACCGACTGACGGATTCTCTTTTAAAATCCACAACCCGATCCTTTCATGGTGGAGACTGCGCATATGCATAGCGGATGCTTTCAGTAACTGTTTACCTGCTCCCTGCCCCTGATAGACCGGATGCACATAGATGCCGTACAATTCGCTTGTATAACGCATTCGTAACGTAGCATCACGCATGGTCCCTGCCAGGGAAAAACCGATGATCTCATCAGAATCATTGACTGCCACATGGGTCATTGATCCGCCTTCAATCGCTTTTTTGAACGTCAGTTCCCATCGTGACAGCCTGGATTTATACGTGAACTGATCGAGGAACTCATCCGGGAAGATGCCTTGATAAGTTTCCTTCCAATTGTCTACATGAACCTTCGTAACACCCTGGATATCTGCCATTGTTGCCTGTCGAATCGAAAACAATGTATTCGTCCCCTTTACTCACCAGAAATAATTTCTTTTACCCTGCCGACGTTCCCGTCTGTCAGTTTAACTTTGATGCCATGAGGATGAACTGCAGATTTTGTCAGCAGTCTTTCCACTGTGCCTTCCGTTAATTCTCCGGTTCTCTGATGTTGTTTTTTCACGATCTTCACCTTCAAGCCGGGCTTAATCCGGCTTCGTTCTTTACCATCACTCATGTGTTTCTGCCTCCAGTATATCATGTGTCAGCCGTTCAACGATATGAGGGTCAAACTGTTTCCCTGCATGCAAACGGATCTCTTCCATCGCCTCATCCTTCGATCGTTTATTGCGATAGGCAGTGGTTCTCGTCAAATTGTCATACACCTCAACAACGTGAATGATCCGGGCTTTTAATGGAATATCACTGCCCTGTAACCGGTTCGGATACCCTTGTCCATCCCAGCGTTCGTGGTGAGCGAGAATATACTCTGCAATGGCTGCAAATTCAGAGATGGAACTAAGGATACTGTACCCGATTTCCGGATGACGTTCCAGTTCTTCGCGCTCCTGAGGGGAAAGTGCATCAGATTTCATCAGAATTTCCTTCTTGACGGCAAGCTTTCCGATGTCATGGTATAGAGCCGTATGTCGAATTTCCTGCCTGTCTTCAGCGGATAAACCAAGCACTTTCCCGAGCCGGTCCGCCATATCCGATACTGATTTGGCATGTATGGCTTCCTCGGGATGCCGGTTATAGAAAAACTGAAGCAGTTCATCGATCATCATTTTCCTGGTTTGCGGACGGTTGGACACTTTCGTTTGATACATCAGGTGATCCGCACGACGGAATACTTCCAGAATGTCTTCGTCATCAGTATGTTTCGTACTGAACCCCGAAGAGATCGATATCGAAACACCCTGAACCTTCTCCGCATACAAATGATTCTCCAGATCTGTCAGGCGCCTTCGGGTGATTTCAGCAGGTGTCCTCGGAAGCAATACGGCAAATTCATCGCCTCCCACACGTGTAATGATATCGTCACCACGAAATACTTCTCTGAGCCCTTCAGCAACTGCACGAAGCAAGTCATCCCCAGATAAATGTCCGAAAGCGTCATTGATTAGTTTCAATCCATTCACATCCACCATGACAAGTGTCAGCGGGAGATTTCTCCCTTTATCCAGCCGTTTCATTTCCTCTTCGAAATACCGGCGGTTATACAGCCCCGTCAACTGGTCATGGTAGCTGAGGTATTCAATCTCGTTTTGTTTCTTTTTCTGTTCCGAAAAGTCACGGAAGACGATCACCACTCCTGAGGGAATCCCTTTCTGGTTCCGGATCGGTGTTGCCCGGTCCTGGATGTGGAATGTGTTTTTATGTCTTGAATAAAGGATTTTACCGGAAGCCAGTGATATCGATTCGCCCGTTCTCATGACCCGTTCAGCAATATCCGTAATCTGTTCCCCGGTAAATTCGTCCACAACATGGAAAACCTTCACAAGCGGACTGCCCTTTGCCTCTTGTTGTGACCAGCCTGTCAGCTGTTCTGCAACCTGATTCATCATGACCACCTGTCCGGAACGGTTTGTCGAGATCACAGCTTCACCGATGGACATGAGCGTCGTCTTAAACTGTTCTTTTTCAAGGGAGAGCTGGGCTTCCAGTTCCTTCATTTTTGTAATATCGATATGCAGGCCAACCATACTCCGGGTCAGATGCCCTTCGCTGTCCCGGAGTATTTTCCCCCTTGACCAGATCCAGGCGAAGCTTCCGTCTTTTCGTTTCATCCGAAACGTATTTTCATATAGCCGCGTCGGATCTGTTTTGAAGTAATTTTCAAATGTTTCCATGGCCGGATCGCGGTCCGTGGGGTATAACAGCTCGCCCCAGACCTCACTGAGGTTATTCGTTTGGTCATTGGGAAACTCACCGGATTCAAATCCCAGCATCGAGAAGTATTCATCACTGCACCATAAGCGTTTTCGTTTATCGTCATATTCCCAGACCCCGGTGTTGGAGATCTTCATAATGGAGTCGTATCTTTCCTCACTCTCCACAAGCGAAGATTCAGCCCGTTTCCTCTCCGTAATATCCGTATCGAGTCCCCGAAAGCCGATCTGTCTGCCTGCAAGATCGTAAAACGGTTTGCCATTCACCAACACCCATACGATCTCCCCATTCTTCGTCACCTGTTTCATTTCCATATTCTCTATTATTTTACCTTGAGAAAGCAGGTCCTCGGTAAAACGTTTCACCGAGTCCAGCTCTTCTTGCACAGCCATATCATAGATCATTTTCACCCCGATTAATTCATGGGGTTTGTATCCAAGTACCCGTTCCACACTGGGACTGATGTAGGTATGCAGGCCGTCCATATTCATTTCCCAAATGTAGGAGCGGCTGTTGCCTGCCATGTCCTGAAAGCGTTCCTGGTCTTTTTTCAATGCATCGAGGGACTCATTCACTTTCCGCCTGTAATGCAGGTGAAACAGCATGAACCCTGCTGCAAGAGAGGTGATCAATGCAATTGAAACAGGCTCAGCCATGGCTTTTCACTCCCTTACTTGACCCTTTTTGTCATTGTATCATTATTCGAAAATTATAAAAGTATTCAGGTGTTCTTTTTCGGTTTTGACGCCAAAAGACTTGCTACTATTCCAAATGCAGGAAATATAAACATGAGAAGGAGTATCTCCGTGTAACCGCCAAAGTAATCATAGGCAAAACCAAAAGGCAACGGTCCAAATGCTGAACCGATGACTGTCATGGTCTGAGCGATTCCTTTGATACTGCCAATGTGCTGTCTGCCGAAATAATCCGGGAAAATATACGAAATGACAATCCGCTCAATGCCTCCCACAAGGCCCCAGACAACTCCAAACACGATTGCCATCACGAAGGAATCCGTCAAGAGGAGAATGATCAGAAAGACGAACTGTCCGACGAACACAAGTGCAAAAATGTAGTTCGCACGAACCTTTTCCAGTACAAAACCAGCCGCCATCGTAACAGGGAACCCCACGGCAGCCATCAGACTCAATATAAATGCGCCCTGCGTTGGCGAGAGTCCACTGCCGCCCATCATCGAAATTAAATGGAAGGTAAGGCCTGTATTTAACATGGAAGGAATGCTGACACAGACCAGTAATAGCCAGAACTGTCGGGTTTTTTTCGCTTCTTTCAATGTCCATGAAATATCAGAGACATTTTTTTTCTTTCCAGTCGATGTTTCAAGTTCGTCTTTTGACGATTTATTATCCGGTAATAATCCGATGTCCTCCGGCTTATCTTTCATGAAAAAATACACAATCGGTACAAAGATAACAAGAATCATGATTCCCAGGACGCGCCAGGTTGTCTGCCAGCCAAACCCTTCAATCAGCCATGCCACCATCGGCGGAAAAGCCGTTGAACTGATAAAACCGCCGATCATCATTAAGCTCAGCGCCCGCCCCCGCTTCACAATAAACCACTGGGGAACAAGGGTATTCGCCACCAGCGTCATCGAGCCCTGACCAAGTAACCGTATCAAAAAAAAGCCGATAAACAGCATCCAGGGTGCAATCACAAAACTGTTCCAGATCGCTGCGAAGGCCAGAAGCACGCTGACAGTCAACGATACTTTCCGGGTACCGAATTTATCAATACTTGAACCTACCTTGAACAGGAGCATCCCCGCAAGGAAGGTGGCAGCTGAGTAAATCCCTGACACGAGGGATCTGCCCCAATTGAAATCCTGGATGTAATAATCAATAAAGATCGCATTGGAATAGGTCTGACCTGCACCGGAAAAAAAGAGACTCAAGGCGCCGATCATGACGATATACCATCCGTAGAAGAATACCGGTTTGTCTGATTGCTGTGTCATAGCGTGAACTTCCTTTCCGTTTTTTCTAACTTTCTTATCATAGCATAGTACAGCTTCTATCTGAAATGCGATTTCCACTTTTGCTTGACGTCCGGAAAGTACATATGGTATCGTTTACACAAATCAGTTTTGCACACGTGTGCAATTCTTGTGCAGCAAGGTTTCGGAGGTATAAGCAATGGCAACAATCAAAGAAATCGCGAAAGCAGCTGGGGTCAGTCACTCCACCGTTTCAAGGGCATTGAACCATTCCCCTTTGATCAAAGAGGCCACAAGAAAACGTGTACAGGCGATTGCCGCAGAAATGGATTTTGAAGTGAATCAGGCTGCCCGCTCCTTAAACCAGTCTATCAGTAACACGATCGGGCTGGTGATCCCTGAATTTTTCGGGGATATGAAGAGTGAACTCTTCTTTGCATCACTGATCGGGAAATTGATTCATACCCTTCAGCTTCAGGGGTTTCTCATCAAGATTGAGTATGGCGGGATAGAGGATCAGCGGGTGCGGAGATTGGCCAGAAGCAAAAACGTTGATGGCCTCATTTTGATTCAAAAGGACTTACCCGAAGAAGATTTTCTGGTTTTGAAAGAATCCCGGATGCCCTATGTTTTTTTGCACTATGAACCCGAACTGTTTTCAACAAAAGACATGAATCTTGTCAAAACCGACCATCAGTACGGGGGCTGGCTGGCTACCTCTCACCTGCTCACGAATGGCAGGCGGAAATTGATGACACTCACTGCATTGGATGGCATCAGTGTGGAATATCAAGAACGAACCTCCGGCTTCTTAAAGGCCCTTTCGGAATATAGGGAGGAGCAAAGCGGTGTTATCAAAACCAGGCTGACGTTCGAGGATGCCTATCAGAAAGTCTTTTCGTCCCGGAAGATTCAGGACGGTCAGATAAACGGGCTGTTTGCGCAAACCGATATCATTGCCCTGGCTTCGATTGAAGCCATGAAAGACCTTGGCATTCGTGTCCCCGAAGACATCTCCGTCATCGGCTACGACAATTTGGAAATCGGCAGCTATTTCAAGCCGTACCTTACGACCGTGGAACAGCCGGTGGATGCTTTGGTGGCAAAAGGCTCTGACCTTCTGATGCGTCAGATTAAAGAACAGGGAATATTTCCGGAACAACAGCTGATTCAACCGAAACTGATCGTTCGCTCGTCTGTCTAAAGGCAAATTCAGGAGGATGATGACTATGTATGAAATTGGTAAGGACTTGTATACGGAAACCGGCTGGGAAGTTTTGAAGCGCTCTTATGAAGCAGCTCAGGCGATTACAGAAGGCAGTAATTTCATGATTGGAAACGGCTTTATGGGCTACCGGGGAACTTTTGCACAAGACGGGAAAGACGAATATGCCGCCTGCATCGTAACAGACACATGGGATAAGGCTGACGGAAAATGGGAGGAACTGAGTACTGTTCCGAATGCGCTTTTTACTGAATTGACAGTCAATGGGGAACGTTTTGGGGTGTCGGAGCAAGCTGAAGATTTCGAACGGAAACTCGATCTCAAAAACGCTCTGACGGCCAGTACCGTCACTGGTCAACTGTCTGACGGAACAACCGTCACCCTCTCAGAAGAGAAATTTGCAAGCTATCATAAAAAGCATACCGTTTTCATGTCGTATACGTTTACAACCAGCAAGGACGCTGAGATCGAACTTAAGACGGGCATCGATTTTGACGTCTGGAGTATCAATGGCGATCACTTGCAAAACCATAAACCGTTCACTCATCCGGATGGTTCAGGGGTTTCCTGCACAACCGTTTCTTATGAGGATGAAGTGACTGTGGTGGAAACCTGCAAACTGTCTGTCTCTGCGGACGAAAAACCGTATCAGTTCACAGACGGTATGGGACGAACACTGACTTTCAAAACAGAGGCTGGAAAACCTGTGACACTGGTCAAATCAATGACGATTTATTCAGGCAATGATGTGAATTATCCGAAAGATGAAGCGCTACTCGAGGCACGTAAACTGGGATCATATGACGAGGAGAAAACTGCTCATGAAAAAGAATGGTCCAGACTGTGGTCAATGTATGATGTGATCATCCAAAATCAGGTTATCGACCAGGTAGCACTACGCTTTAATATTTACCATGCAATCATTGCCACACCTGTCCATAAAAGTCTGCCCATAGGAGCCAGAGGGCTCAGCTGTCAGGCCTATCAGGGGGCTGCATTCTGGGATCAGGAAATTTACAACATGCCAATGTATCTTTACAGCAATCCGGAAATCGCCAGAAACATCCTGACGTACCGTTATCACACACTGGATGGGGCACGCAGAAAGGCAAAACGCCTTGGCTATGACGGGGCGTATTATGCCTGGATCAGCGGTAAAACCGGCGATGAGCTCTGCCCGGATTTCTTCTTCAAGGATGTCCTGAGCGGGCGTGATATCCGTAATCACTTCAACGACTGGCAGATTCATATCTCACCGGACATTGCCTATGCTGTTAAAAAGTATCATGACGTGACCGGGGACGATGCTTTCATGCACGAGTACGGCGCAGAGATGATCTTTGAAATCGCCCGCTTTCTCTCTTCTCACGCGGTTTATAAACCGCTGAAAAAACAGTATGAATTTATGCGTGTGCAGGGCCCTGACGAATACCATGAAAATGTCGATAATAACGCCTTCACCAATTATCAGGCACACTTCACTTTAAAAGCGGCGCTCGACCTGCTGGCAAATCTTGATCAGGATGTCATCGCCCGGATCTCGGATAAAATCAACATAAAGGCCGAGGAACAGGAACTGTGGCAGGATATGATCGATTCCCTTTATATCCCGGAGCCCGATGAGAACGGGATTATCGAGCAATTCGATGGGTATCACGCTCTTGAAACCATTATCCCGGCAAAAAAAGTCACGGAGCGATTGATTCGTGAGGACGAATATTACGGTTATCCGAACGGCGTCACGGTCTTCACACAATGCATTAAACAGGCGGATCTCATTCAGCTGTTTGTCTTGCATCCGCAATTGTTCGATCGATCAATTGTCGAACAAAATTATGATTTTTACGAGCCTCGAACACTGCACTTCTCTTCACTGAGCCCGTCCAGTTATGCCATTGTTGCAGCGCAGATTGACAAAGTGGAAGAGGCATACAAGAACTTTCGAAAATCCGTGATGATCGATTTATTGAATACGAATGAAGCCGTCAGTGGGGGCACATTCATCGGTGGGATTCACACTGCAGCAAACGGCGCTTCGTGGCAGATGGTCGTCAATGGATTTGGTGGCGTGTCCACCAGCAATGGAAAACTCCACCTGAGTCCAGGCTTGCCAGAAGCATGGTCAGGCTACGCCTTCAACGTTCAAATTCAGGGAGAAACGGTCCATGTGAACGTGACGAAAGAACAAGTGTCACTGACAAAAGCGACTGATTCACCTTCAGAATTAACTGTCAACATCTATGGCAGGGACAAGTCGTTGTCTGAAAAAACCACTGTGATCAACCGCTAAACCGCAAGACCCCATAGATTCCGACATGTTGTGCCTCCGGTTCCCTCACCGGAGGCACTTCATATGTACTATAATGATTACAGGAGGTGTGACTTATGGAAACACCATTAAGCCGTTCGCCTTTCCCTTTGCGAGGGCGAACTTACCTGGTTACCGGCGTCAGCCGTCGCATCGGTATTGGCGCAGCAATCGCAAGACAAATCGCCGCCTGGGGTGGTTCACTTGTCATTTCGCATTTTCAATCCCATGATGAAGCACAGCCCTGGGGTGCGGATGATCTCATGCTTCTAAAAGCGTCCATTTCAGAGCATTTGATTGATGGCGCAACGTTAACAGATCACAGTATGAATTTTCTTGAAAATGATGCCCCGGATCAATTGATGAAAACCATCGAAACCGAAGGCATTCAATTGGACGGTATTATTTGTAATCATGCCTTAAGCGGATCAGACGGCCCACTTGGAGAACTTGATGCAGCGATGCTGGACCGGCATTTTCAGGTGAATACCCGCTCCACTGTTCTGCTCGCGCAGGCCTACGTCCGGCTGTTTGGAGGACGAGAACAGGGACGGATTGTGATGATGACTTCCGGGCAAGGGATGGGGTCAATGCCAGGGGAGGTGGCCTACAGTTCAGCAAAGGCTGCGATTGCAGGGATTACACTCACGTTGTCTGACCAACTGGCAGATCAGAACATCACCGTCAACACCGTCAATCCAGGTCCTGTGGACACCGGTTATCTGACTGAAGAAGCTTGGCAGAGCGTCAGAAACAAATTTCCGATGGGCCGATTCGGCAAACCCGAAGATCCTGCCCGCCTGATTGCCTGGCTTCTGACAGATGAAGCCTGCTGGATCACCGGTCAGACCATCCATTCCGAAGGCGGGTTTGCCCGCTGGCGGTAATCGAATCATGAACTGTTCTGTTTGACTGTCGCAGCTGACAAGATGCTGCGACATTTTTTTATTATTAAACAATTATATATATAAAGGGTTGCAATATACATATTTCATGCTAGAATATTATTCAGACGTCTAATTGATAATGATTTTCATTATCAATTAATTAAACTAGTTTTTAAGTGATATTCTTTATTATTTGGGTCGCGCGCGGCACACCTGAATCTTTTGGGGGAGTGTCATGAAACCATCCTTTTTTTTCATTGTTTTAGTCACACTTGCATTTTCTTCACTCTTCATCGGGGTTGGGAGCCTTTCCATCACTGACCTGTTCCAAATGTCCGACCAGCAATCTCAGATTTTCTGGGCCAGTCGACTTCCTCGTATGCTCAGTATTGTACTTGCCGGAGCCGGTATGGCTATCGGTGGACTGATTATGCAGCAGTTAACACAGAATAAATTTGTATCTCCCACTACTGCCGGAACCATGGATTCAGCCAGATTCGGGATTTTGATTTCAATTCTATATTTCGGCCAGACGAATTCGCTGGTTCAAATCAGTGTTGCAGTCACTTTTTCTATCATTGGGACTTTGCTTTTCATGGCGTTATTGAAGCGTATCAAGCAAAAGGATCCCATTTTCATTCCCCTTGTTGGACTGATGTTTGGAAATATTATCGGTTCGATTACTACCTTTATCGCCTATAAAAACGATCTGATTCAGAATATGACTGCCTGGCTTCAGGGGAATTTTGCCACGATGATGACCGGTTCTTATGAACTGCTGCTCTTGATTGCCCCCCTTGTGCTGTTTGCCTTCTTCTTTGCTAACCGATTTACAGTAGCGGGGATGGGAGAAGATTTCTCGAAAAATCTGGGGATCAATCATAAACAAATCGTTCACACAGGGTTAATTACCGTAGCCGTGATTACATCCGTTGTCGTTGTAACTGTCGGGATGATTCCATTTCTTGGCCTGGTGGTACCGAATATTATTTCGATTTTTATGGGCGATCACGTCCGACGTACTTTACCAATTACTGCAATGGCAGGTTCGATCTTTGTTCTCCTCTGTGACATGATCGGTCGGCTTTTGATTTATCCCTACGAAATTCCAATCGGTTTAACCGTCGGCGTCATCGGAAGCGGCATTTTCCTCATCCTGTTGATCAGGAGGGTTCGTCTTGAGACATAAACAGAAATTCATTCTCCTCATAGTGCTGATGACCCTGTTATCTGTTCTCTTTATGACGATTTCATCAGGGGGAAACTGGGAGTATACTCTTCCGAGACGAGGAAGATCACTAGTAGCAATGATTCTGACAGGCTCGGCTATCGCATATTCGACAGTTATCTTTCAGTCCATTACAAACAATAAAATTCTGACGCCTTCGATTATTGGATTGGATTCCCTTTACATGCTTGTTCAGACGTTTATGATATTTACTTTTGGATCGATGAGTCTTTTTATGACCCACGCCGCAATGAACTTCGGACTGTCTGCGGGGATCATGGTCCTGTTTTCGTTTGTTTTCTACCGCATCCTTTTTAGTGGTGAACGAAGTCAATTGTATTTTCTTCTCCTCATTGGTCTCGTACTTGGGACATTCTTCTCCAGCCTGAGTACATTCATGCAAGTAATTATCGATCCCAATGAATTCATGGCCATTCAAGGGCAGATGTTTGCGAGTTTTAACAACGTTAATCGTGATTTACTTGGTCTTGCATCTATTCTTTTTGTACTTCTTCTTCTGCCCATTCGAATAGAAATGAGAACACTCGATGTACTCCTTCTAGGCAGAGATCATGCTGTTAATCTTGGCGTATCCTACACACGAGTCGTCAAGAGACTTTTAATTCTTGTAGCTGTTTTAATATCACTGGCTACGGCACTGGTCGGTCCGATTACTTTCTTAGGCTTGCTGGTCGCAAACGTAACCTATCAAATGTTCAAAACATATGAACACCGGATACTCCTTCCAGCGAGTATGCTTACGGGAATGATTTCATTGGTGCTCGGTCAACTTGTTGTGCAGCACGTATTCACCTTCGAGACCACACTCAGTGTCATCATCAATTTTATCGGAGGAATATACTTTCTTTATCTATTGTTAAAGGAGCGATCCTAAATGCTTGAAGCATTGAAACTTTTTAAAAGTTACCGATCAAATCCTGTAGTCAAGGATGTCTCGGTATCCATACAAAAAGGAACGATTACCACCTTCATCGGACCTAACGGTGCCGGGAAAAGTACCCTGTTGTCCATGGTCAGCCGCCTGATCACATCGGATCATGGTCAAGTGTCCATTGATGGACAGTCCATCAAACACTATAAGGATCGGGACTTTGCCAAAAAAGTTGCGATACTAAAACAGTCCAATTTCATGAATGTCCGCCTAACGATCCGTGATCTCGTCTCGTTTGGCCGGTTCCCCTATTCTCAAGGTTATCTGACAGAGGAGGATTGGGAGAAAGTTGATGAAGCCATTGACTATTTGGAACTAGGAGACATGCAAGATCAATACCTCGATGAGTTAAGCGGCGGCCAGCGTCAGCGGGCCTTTATCGCCATGGTCCTCGCCCAGGATACGGATTACATTCTCCTGGACGAACCATTAAATAACCTGGATATGAAACACTCCGTACAGATTATGAAAGTCCTTCGCAAAATGGTCGACGAATTGGGAAAGACGGTTGTGCTCGTCATCCATGATATCAATTTTGCCTCGTGCTATTCCGATTACATTGTCGCCATGAAACACGGAAAGGTCATTAAAGAAGGTTATAAATGTGATGTCATTCAAAGCGGCGTATTGAAAAAAATCTATGACCTTGACTTTCACGTACAAGAGATCAACAATCAGCAAATCTGCGTCTACTTTTCTTAAAATACTTATTGGAGGAATCATTCATGAGAAAAACATCATTATTAATAATTGCCAGCTTGATCACTGCAGGACTGACTGCTTGCGGTGATAAAGAATCTGAAGTTGGTGCAAACACGGCTGAAAACAACCAGGATAATCTGGAATCCGAAGATCAGATCAATGACTCAAATCTGGAACGTGAAGAAAACGGGACATCTCAATACCCGCTGACCATCTCACATGAACTCGGGGAGATCACGCTTGAGAAGAAGCCCGAAAATGTCGTCGTGTTTGATTTTGGTGTCGTGGATATTCTCAGGGATATTGAAGTGGACGTCCAAGCTGTCCCTCAAGCCAATGTGCCATCTTATCTCTCAGAATTTAAAAGTGAAGACTATGAAAATGCAGGTACTCTTTTCGAACCGGATTTCGAAGCCATTTACGGTATGGAACCCGACCTGATTATTATTTCAGGTCGCGCTGCAGATGCCTATGATGACTTGACAGAAATCGCACCAACACTTCATGTTGCAGTGGATACCGGCGACTACATGACTTCGTTCAAAGAAAATGTCCAATTGATTGGTGAGATTTTTGACAAGGAAGATGTGACAGATGCAAAACTTGAATCGATTGAATCCGATCTTGACGCACTGCATGAATTGACAGACAATACGACAGCACGCGGGTTGATTCTCATGACTTCAGAGGGTGAACTCAGCGCATATGGACCTGGTTCGCGATTTGGGATCATTCATGATGATTTCGGTGTTCCTGCTGCAGATGAGGGAATTGATGAAGCCAATCACGGGATGAATGTTTCCTTCGAATATGTTCTTGAAACCAATCCGGAATACATCTTTGTCATGGACCGGGGCGCGGTCGTCAGTCCAGGCGAGGGAGAGTCTGCCGCAGAAACGCTCGCCAATGATCTGGTGATGAATACAACGGCTTATAAGGAGGATCAGATTGTAGAATTAAATCCGGAGTACTGGTACATTTCCGCAGGAGGACTCACATCCGTATCGGGTATGATACTGGACATAAAAGCGGCTTTTGAATAAGCGGGTATGAACGTGATGTAAACCTCTTCAGGTCTGAATTGTCCAACCATTTTAACGTAAAATGATCGTTTATAATCCAAAAACTATTCTCAACTTTTATTTGACAGAGCCATACGTCTTCACTAAAACAAACAAAAGCTGAACCGGGATTCCCTGGTTCAGCCTTTTTTCATTTCAGATAGCTTTCCACTGCCTGGGTCACTTCGTAGGCTGTGTGGTCAAGCTTGGAATTTTCAAATGCATGTTCACACTCTTTCTTATAAGCCATATCTTCATCGTAATGAGCCAGGTGCTTTGCAATGACAGATGAGGCATCGCCGCGCTCCACCTGACGTTCCCGAAGGGTTTGACGGTCTGCATACAGAAAAATTCTGACAACTTTTTTCCCGTACAGTTTTTTCAGGATTTCTGCGCCCTCTGTGTTCATCACCAGATAAATACAGCCCTTCTCCTGGAAACGTTTCTTGATTTCCATTTCCTTAATGCCATATTGATACCCGTTGATTCGTACGTTTTCGAGAAATTCCCCTTTCTCTTTTGCCGCACGAAACTCATCATCGGTAATGAAGTAATAATCTCTGCCTTCCACTTCATAAGACCGCTTCGGTCGAGTCGTATATGAGATGACACCTTTCATCTGCAGCGTACTCTGAGCCACCAGATTGGCAACTGTCTTTCTCCCGGAACCGTCCGGTCCTGTGAAGACGAACATCATCTCCTGTTCCTTCAAATCATACATTGTATCTGATCCTCCCCTGTACCGATTTTCAATTAAGCTTGTCTGTTTCTGTTCACCATTATACGTCAGAAGGACCAATAAATCTTGTATTTCAATCGATTGTCATAAAAAACTTCTTATTTAAATTGTGCTTTTTGAGGAAAAACGGAAGATCGTCGTCTTCGAAAAAGCATCTCCTGCTTTCAGGATACATTGATCCAATGCATTCGGACGGAACTGAGTTTCAACACAGATGCCCTGGTACTTCAAGTAACGTTCTCCATCAAACTTATTGCCTGTATAAATGACCACTGCCTCATCATCTGTATCAACTGCCATTTGCAGCCCATGTCCTTCCAGCAGGATGTCCGGTTTTCTGGATTTGTTCAATAAAAACGGATGATCCACGCCACCACCCACCTGTACCAGTTGAGGATGTCCGGCGGCAGGTAAAAACGATAAGGACTTCCCTTGGCGGAAATCGAAGTCCGGTTCCTGATCAACAGTTACCGGCGATCCCGGAATATCCTCCGGTTCAAGAAACAGGACACGGTCACTGTCGAGGGTCAGCTGATGTTCTGTTACCTCTTTTTTTTCACCGGAAAGATTGAAATACGTATGCTGAGTCAAATTCAAAGGCGTATCCTCTGACGCTTCTGCCAGGTAGCTGATTTTCCATTCGGCTTCATCTGTCACTTCATACGTTACTGAAATGCGGACATCACCAGGGTATCCGCCATCCCCATCCGGGCTAATCACTGTGCAGACGACTTTGTTGTTTGCTGTCTGTCTGAGCTCCCAATCTTTTTTCGCAATCGTAGCATCGCCACCGTGTAAATGATGACGACCTTCATTTGCCGGAAGATTCAATACTTTTCCACCCGGCATTTTCACTCGCCCCTCGCCCTGACGTCCAGCAGATCGACCGATTGCTGCACCGAGGAAATACGGATTCGATTGGTACTCCGCATCCTCTTCATAAGAAACCACGAGATTTCGTTGTTCACCGCTCTCAGAAGTAAACCAAAGGTCCGTCACTGCTGCGCCTGTAGGGATCACTCTCAACTTCATGGTTCCTGTACTGTTCTCAATCATGACTGCTTGATTTGTCTCATTCAAGACGATTCCACCTCCGTTAAAAGTCAGGCGCGGAATTCTTCCAGTCTGTGATGAATGGATTTCGTTGCGCCATAAACTTCCTGATAAATGTTGAACAGTTTCTTATACAATGCACGGTTATCCTGATCGGGTTGATACGACGCCGCTTCACCTACGAAGGTATCTGCACAATCCTTCAGACTCGGATACCAGCCGCATCCGAATGCCGCAAGCATTGCCGCGCCCATACCTGGTCCCTGTTCACTCTTTAAGGTTACCACTTCTGAACCGAAAATGTCTGCCTGAATTTGCAGCCACAGTGAACTTTTTGCCCCGCCGCCAATCGAAATGATTTTCGAAACGTTCTTTCCTTTGTCACGGAAGTTTTCCACGGTTTCATTCAGCGAGAAGGTGATGCCTTCGAGAACGGCCCGGGTAAAGTCTCCACGGCTATGATTTGCATGCACACCGGTGAATGTTCCCCGGATTTCGCTGTCTGCGTGAGGTGTGCGTTCTCCTACAATATAAGGAGTAAACAGGAGTCCTTTTGCACCTGCCGGAGAATGTGCTGCTTCTTCGAGTAAGCTTTCAAAGCTTTGATCTTTGGCGAACGTATCTTTGTACCAGCTCAGGCTGTAGCCTGCTGCAAGCGTGACACCCATCGTATAGAAAGCATCCGGCGCACCGTGGTTGAAGTAATGCACGTTGCCTGCAAAATCTTTGTCTCCAGTTGCCTCATAAGAAAGAACCACACCGCTCGTTCCTGTGGAACATAGGGTAATCCCGTCTTCCAAAATTCCCGATCCGATGGCCCCGCAGGCATTGTCTGCCCCACCAGCAAACACTTTACACGACGTCGTCAGACCGGTTTCCTGTGCCGCTTCCTCTGTAATCGTTCCGGTTTCTTCATGTGAACCAACGAGTGGCGGACACCAGTCAAGGTTAATGCCGTTTGCATCAGCCACTTCCTGGCTCCAGGATTTCGCTGCCACATTGAGCAGCAGGGTTCCGGCAGCATCGGAATAGTCCATGTGAATGTCACCCGTCAATCTGAAGCGCACATAATCCTTCGGCAGTAAAAAAACATTCCCCTGGTTAAATACATCCGGTTCATGTTTTTTGACCCACAGAAGTTTCGGCAGGGTGAACCCTTCCAGGGCCGGATTCTTCGTCAACTCGTGCAAACGTTCCAAGCCCGTATTGGTCTCAATTTCCCGGCATTCTGTTGTCGTTCTTGTATCATTCCAAAGAATTGCACGTCTCAATGGTTTTCGGTCTTCGTCAAGGAGGACCAGCCCATGCATCTGCCCGGAAAAGCTCAGGCCTTCCACGCTATCTTCTTGGCTCAATCGTCCCGTCAGTTCCTTTAATGCCGCTTTTGTTTCTTTTACCCAATCGTCAGGATCCTGCTCACTGTGACCGGGTGCATCATGATACAGCGGATACGATTTGGAAACCTCATCCACTACTTCACCCGATCTGGATACGAGCAGAACTTTCACTGCACTGGTGCCAAGATCAACGCCTATAACATAATTCATCTGTATTATACCCCTTTCTCTGTATCAATCATTTTAAGTAAAACATGCGAATAGCACAAAGACTATTCGCATGTGAGTCATTCTTATTAGATCAGTCCATAGTGAGAAGATACTGGTTGATGCGTGCTTTGATCTTCTCCAGCTGACCGCTCTTCAAGTCCACTTCCTTGATATCAAGAGCATGGTTTTCGAGCTCTTTCAGACTGGTTGTGCCCGTAACGATCTTTTTGCCAATACCTGTTGTGAATGTTTCATAGCGCTTGTCGAGGATGTTTTCGAAGAACTGATCATCGATCATTTTTTGAGCTACCTTCAGACCGACTGCAAAAGCATCCATTCCTGCGATATGAGAGTGAAACAGATCTTCTGTTTCAAAGGACCCCCGGCGTACTTTCGCGTCGAAGTTCAAACCGCCACGGCCAAGACCCCCGTTTTTAAGAATCTCATACATGCCGAGGGTGGTTGCATACAGATCCGTCGGGAATTCATCTGTATCCCATCCAAGAAGAAGATCGCCCTGATTGGCGTCGACAGACCCCAGCATACCCATTTCACGGGCTGTGCGAAGCTCATGCTCGAAAGTATGCCCGGCAAGAGTAGCGTGATTTGCTTCAATGTTGAATTTAAAATGATCCTGAAGCCCATGCTGATACAAAAATGCCGTCGCTGTGGCAACATCAAAATCATACTGATGCGTTGTGGGTTCTTTTGGTTTTGGTTCGATTAAAAACTGTGCATCAAAACCGATCTCCTTCGCATAGTCAATCGCCATATGATAGAGTCTGGCCAAATTATCCTGCTCGAGCTTCATATTGGTATTCAACAAGGTTTCATAACCTTCACGTCCACCCCAGAATACATAGTTTTCCGCACCGAGCTCTTTCCCGACTTCAAGGCCTTTTTTAATTTTTGCTGCGGCGATGGCATAAACGTCTGCGTGACTCGAAGTGCCGGCGCCGTGCGTAAAGCGCGGATTAGTGAAGTTATTCGCTGTATTCCAGAGAAGTTTTGTGTTGCTTGTCTTCATGTACTCTTGAATCATCGCAGTGATTTCATCAAGATTTTTGTTCGTCTCACGCATCGTGCTTCCTTCAGGAGCAACATCCACGTCGTGGAAGCAGAAGAACGGCGCATCAATCTTCTCAAAAAATTCGAAAGCTGCCTCTACACGCGCCTTCGCCTGATCCATGCCGCTCAAATGATCCCAAGGACGTTTGGCTGTTCCTTTACCGAATGGATCACTGCCGTCTCCAGTAAAAGTATGCCAGTAAGCAACCCCGTAGCGAAGAATTTCCTTCATGGATTTCCCGCCAATTTGTTCCTCGGGATTATAGAATTTAAATGCATACGGGTTTTCAGAACGCTTTCCTTCGAATTTCACTTTGTCGATCTGGTTAAAATAGCTCATTTTTGAATACCTCCTGTGAATCACTTTTATTTGATAAATTGAGTGTAACAGGATAAACTTAGTTTGTCCATTGAATTAACTAAGTTTATCCGAAAAAATTAATCGCTTACATTTTACGCACTGCAATTGCTTCTCTGTCTTCCTGCCGGTAAAATGGAACAGAAAGCCGGACGAAGCTGAACGATCATTCTACAATCGAAGGAGTTCCGATATGGCCAGTTACCAATTTGAAATCAAACAGCAGAATAAGCTGATGATCCTGAAACACATTTACCGTTATGAACCCATATCCCGAGCGGACCTGGCTAAACAGCTGAACCTCACAAAGGCCACCGTGTCAAACCTGGTGGATGAGTTGATGCGTGAAGCGTATTTATATCAAATTGGCCTGGGGGTGTCGAGCGGCGGCAGACGACCTCTCATGCTGAAGATTAACGAAAAAGCAGGATTCACCATCAGTGTCGATATCGGTGTGAATTATATTCGCTCGATTCTGACTGATATGAAAGGAAACATTTTTGTTAAACAGACAAAAGTGATTAATACCAATGATTACACCTTGACCCTTCAGCATATCGATCAGGTCATTCAATCTTTTACAGAACAAACGAACGAATCGCCGTTCGGACTGATCGGTATCGGATTCGGTGTTCCAGGGCTCGTGGATCAGCACGGCGTCATTAAATCCACGCCGAACCTCGATTGGCAACTTCCGGATCTGAAAGATCGTTACGAAAATCTGTTCCACGTCCCAGTCATCGTGGAAAACGAAGCCAATGCCGGTGCTTTCGGTGAGAAATCATTTGGAGAAGGAAAAGAAGCAAATCATTTTATTTACATTTCCGGCGGAATCGGAATTGGTGTCGGACTGATTTTTGACGGGGTACTCTATCGGGGGCGGGATGGCTTTACTGGCGAACTGGGTCATACGGTCATCCGTATGGATGGTCTCACCTGCAGCTGCGGGAAGAAAGGCTGCTGGGAACGATATGCTTCAGAGCTATACATACTGAAGGAATACGAGACATTCAAAGAAGAGTCGTGGCAGACCTTGAGGCTTGAAGATGCGGTCGCTGATGCAGCACAAAATCCTGAAATTGCTGCGATCTTTGAGCGGGCTGCCAAGCATTTTGCAATTGGTCTGACGAATATCATCAACAGCTTTAACCCTGAGAAAATCATTATCGGTAACCGCCTGACCCAGGCTGAGCACCTGATGCGTCCTATCATCAGAGCTACTGTTCAGGAGATGGCCATCACGCCGATTGCAGAAAAAGTCGACATTCACTTTAACAATACTGATCAGCTCTCGACAGTGCTTGGACTATCCGCTTTTTCCATTGAGCACTTTTTCGACCGTCAATTCAAAGTATCCAACAGCCCTGTATCATGAACCTTTCCGACAGTCATTTAAAAACCGAGCTTCTCGTATATAAGAAGCTCGGTTTTTACTGGTTTATTCTAATCGATACACTGCTTGCTTACGGTATTGGGTTGGCGTTACACCTTCGTTTTGTTCAAATCGATAAACAAAATAGTCTTTACTGGCAAAACCGACTTGATCCGCCACTTGAGCTATTCGTAAATCCGTCTGTCTCAATATCGCTTTTGCATTTCGCATTCGCAGATCCAGCAGAAAATCCTTAAAATAAACCCCGTAAGTATTTTTAAATAGTTGACCGAGATACACGGGATGAATATAAAATTGTTCTGCCAGATCTTTCAAAGTGATCTTCTCATCATAATGTGTCTCAATATAGTCCTTTATCCTGTCAATCGTCCTCTTGAATGTTTCCTCGTTCCGGTTATCCGCACAGATCTTCTTTTCCTGTCCTGGATCACCCCAATCATTTTGGATGTTGGCATCGCTGACATGATTCATTTTCAACCCTTCCTTTCCGCAGGTTTATCTGTCGTAAATTATCATATTTGCACTGTCACGCATGCTGCTGGCATTGCTTTCAAAAATTTGAATTCCGCGTCAAAACTTGACGAATCCGCTTACATAGCGTATGTTTGAAGTTAATTAAATCATTAAACTAAGATCTCGTCAAGCATAGCTGAATTCTGTATTGATCAACTGCAGATTCATTTTTTTCTGATTGATCTGTTATGTTATCCCATTATGAACCGCTTCACTGATGCTGAACCTTACAAATTGAAGCATCTGACACTTCAAAACAGTCTTGACTCCAAATCAGAAAGAAGGGTAAATTGTGGCCACCCTGCGAAAGATTCCCAATACGCTTCGAAACCAGATTCTGATTCTTTTTACAACGGTGATGATCATCGTTTTGTTGGCCGTTGGTTTGCTGACCTATAATCTTGTGACGGATATCCTGAAAGAAAACGCTGAAATTCAGCTTGAACAGACTGCTCAGGAACAGGTAAACCGGATAGATTCCCAGTTTGACACCATTGATTTAATTTCAGCACAAATAGCCACCAATTCATCGGTTCAGCAAATCCTTACCTCTCAACGCGAAGGCCGGATGCCTTCTTTTACTGAAAGGCAATCCATGCAGGAAATTGCCAACAATTATCAGGCTTATACATCGGGTGTGCGTGCATTTGAAATGTACTTCCCGAATTATGCCCGGCTGTATCCCCTGAATGAGCTGATGTTGCCGGGACGTATCGATCCTGGCTGGATTGAAGAAGCTGACGAGCAAAATGGCCGGCTGGTTTGGGCCGGCGCAGACCCTTATGATCAAAATGCTTATCTGACCATCCGTCAGATTAACTTGATGGAGAAGGATTTCAGTCTGGGTGGTTACTTAGTTACAAAAGTGAACCGCAACTATTTTAATGTTGAAAATCAATTATCTGATTATGACACGAATGATGACCAGACGCTGACCATACTGTTTGATCAGGCTGATCAATATATTACCTCGAATTTTACACAGGACGTATTGATGGATCTCAATGTGGAAGAAACTGAACGAACCGTTCAGATAGATGGTGCCGAGTACATTCAAGTCCATGCAGAGAGTGATGAAACAGGGTTCACCCTGACGATGTATTCACCGGTCAATTCACTGTTGCAAGGCATTACAGGAATCGGTACAGCCATTGCTGTTGCAGCGATTGCCGGGACCATTCTCTTCATGATGGTAAGCCTGAAAATTTCCCGCATCATCACTTCACCGGTAGAAGAACTGACCAGTGCGATGAAACGGACGAGGGAAGGGGAACTCGTGAGGACACCGGAAATCTCCTCTACTAAGGAGATGAATGAATTAAACCATTCCTATAATGAAATGGTGGATCAGACCAACTATCTGATCAAAGCCGTTTATGAGAAAGAATTGATTCGCAGCCGTGCTGAATTGAAAGCGCTGCAAGCTCAGATCAACCCTCATTTTCTGTTTAACACACTCGAAGCGCTCTATTGGTCCGTAGAAGAAATTGATCAGAACAGTGCAGAAATGATCATTACCATGTCGGATTTGTTCAGGTATACCATTACTGATCATGGTCCCGATGAAGACTGGGTGCTGTTAAAAGATGAATTTGACCATAATGAGGATTACTTGAAAATTATGAAGCTCCGCTTTGGCGATGATTTAAACTGGACCATCGACCTTCCTTTGGAATTACAAGACTGGCCGATTCCGAAACTATTGATTCAGCCACTGGTAGAGAACGCTGTACTTCACGGACTTTGTAATCAGCCCGAAAGAGGTCATATCAGTTTAAAAGCTTCTTTACAGAGCAATTCGCAAAACGTGCTTGTGACGATTGAAGACGACGGAGCCGGTATGCATGAAGAGAAGTTGAAAAATCTCTTCTCTGATTCTCATGACTACGTGAGCAGGTCCGGAAAAAAACATAAAAGTATCGCAATGCACAATATCATGGAACGGATCATCCGCACCTATCCTCAATTAGAGCGTAATGAAGCGATTGTCATTTCCAGCATACGGAATAAAGGAACAACTGTTCAGTTAAAACTTCCTCACAAAGGAGTGGAAAACGATGACTGATCCACTTTCAATTCTCATTGTCGATGACGAACCTCGTTCAAGGAATGGTGTAAAACGTACCCTCAATACCCAAATGAGTGAACCGGTGTCGATTCACTTAAGTGCAAATCCGGATGAAGCCATCCGCTTAATCCGTTCCACGCATGTGGATATTGTCATCACTGATATCCGGATGCCTGGCATGAGCGGCCTGGAGTTAATCGATTCTTTACAGGACCATTCAGGAGAGCTGCTGTTCATCGTGATTTCTGCTTATTCAGAGTTTGACTACGCGCAGCGCGCTCTCGAGCTTGGTGTGATTCAATACTTATTAAAACCTGTTCAACGCCAAAAATTGATCGAAGCAGTGAATAAAGCCACCAAACGTTTGAGTCATCACAAAGAAACAACAGTGACACATGAGATTGATGAAACTTTACCTGAATTTCACGAAAATCAGGCCTCTTATTCAGAACCTGTCTTGTCCGCACTGTATTTTATCGATGAACACCTGTCTGAGAAGATCGGTATGAAAGATATCGCAGGTCATGTACATCTGAACCCGAATTACCTTAGTGTGCATTTCAAAGAGCAGGTCGGTTTGACTTTTTCCGATTACCTTACACGTAAACGCCTGCAGTATGCGAAATACCTCCTCCTCACTACAAGGAATACAGTCGCAGAAATCGCTGAACAATCCGGCTATCAGACAGCCAAATACTTCGTAAAAATCTTTAAAAACCATGTCAATATGACCCCTACCGAATACAGAAAAGCATCCAAGTCTCAGTAACGATCTAATGAAAGTGGTATTTGAACTGATGAAAGTGACCTTATGATAACGCTTTCTTCACTGTATACTACAAGTAGATTCACTCAATAAACTAAGTTCAAGGGGGACTACACATGGAAAAGAAAGCGTTTAAAGGGTTAACTGTACTGTCAATGGCTTCGGTTCTCACTCTCGCTGCTTGCGGAACAGACAATAACAATGATGAAGCAGGTGCAACAGGCGGAAACGATGCAGGAGGCAGTGGCAACAACGAATCTGCTGAAAACAACGAAAAAGAAGATGTAACTTTGGATTTTATGCACCTCTGGCCTCAGGGAAGTTCACCTGACCATTACCGGATCGTCAGTCAGATTATCGAGGAATTCGAAGAGATGCATCCACATGTCAACGTTGAACTTGAAGTTCTTGAAAACGAGCAATACAAAAATAAAATGCAGGTTATTTCATCTTCCAATCAACTGCCGGACGTGGGCATGACCTGGCCAGCCGGTTACCTTGAGCCTTATGTCAACGGTGACATGTTTGCGCCTCTTGATGACATCCTCGATGAAGACGGACTTCGCGATGATTTCGTAGCCGGAACACTTGAAGCTTATGAGATGAATGACAACTCTTACGCCCTTCCATTGGAATTGAACATTGCACCCGTATTCTACAACAAAGCGATTTTTGACGAATATGGTGTTGATGTTCCCGAAACATTTGATGATTTCATGGATGCAGTAGAAACGTTCACCGAAAATGACATGACTCCAATTGCGCTGGGTAACCGTGATCGTTGGACCGGTTCACTTTGGTACATGTACCTCGCAGACCGGATTGGCGGACCGGATGCACTGAACGCAGCCATTGACCGTTCAGGTTCATTCGAAAATGAAGGGCTGATCGAAGCTGCTGATCGCGTTGTTGATATGGTTGAAAATGACGCATTCCTTCGCGGGTTCAACGGGCTTTCCGACCAGGAAGCCAAGTCAGAGTTTATGAACAGCAATGCTGCCATGTATCTGATTGGTTCATGGGATCTTCCAAACTACACAACGAACGAAGAAGTACCACAAGAATTCCGCGACAGTGTCGGGTTCTTCAAGTTCCCTGAAGTAGACGGTGGACAAGGCGACATCGACAGCTGGGTAGGCGGACCAGGCGTTGGGCTGTTCGTTGCTGAAAACTCTGATATTCAGGAAGAAGCAAAAGCTTTTGTGAAGTACTTCTCTGAAGAATGGGGGAAATACTCCGTTGAAGATGCCGGTGTGATTCCCGGTACACAAGTAGATACAGAAGCCGTTGATCTTCCGGATCTGTTTATCGAAGTCCTGGATGAATTGAATAATGCTTCCAACATCACCCTTTTTGCAGATGTTCAAATGAGTGCAGGTGTCGCTGAAACACACTTGAACCAGATTCAAGCGCTTTTTGGCGAAGCTGTAACACCAGAAGACTTTGCCCGTGAGCACGAGGAAGCACTGTCTGAAGAAGACTGATCCACAGTAAACACGATTGACTGTATACCAGGGCATCCCCCATACCCAAGGGGTGTGCCCTTTCTTTTCAACGAAAGGAGCGCATAAAACATGAACCGGATCATGTCTGACAAAAAAATCATTGCCATGTATACTCTTCCTGCCCTTTTAATGATTCTTGTACTGATTTACATCCCGATCGTCCTTACCGGCTATTACGGGCTGATGGATTGGGATGGAATCGGAGCCATGACATTTATCGGATTGGAGAATTATCAAAATCTGATTGCAGACTCTTTGTTTTGGCAAAGTGCCTGGCATTCCTTGCTTCTCGCTGTATTTTCAGTACTGAGTCTCGTCATTTACCTCACCATATCAGTCGTTTTATCATCGAACATTAAAGGGGCTAATCTGTTCCGCAAAGTTTATCTCATTCCAATGTTGCTGTCGTCCGTTGCCATCGCACAGTTATGGATTCGTATTTATCATCCGAGTAACGGTGTGATGAACCGTTTTCTCCTGTCGATTGGAATAGATAATCCCCCATTGTGGCTCTCAGATACGAATCTCGTATTATTCGCCATCTTCATTCCGATCCTTTGGCAATATGCAGGCTTTTACATCATCATTTATTATGCAGCACTTCGCAACATTCCAGGTGAATTGATGGAGGCTGCACGCATCGATGGTGCCACCCCGTTTCAAATTGCTTATAAAATCAAGCTGCCTCTGATTGCAGGGGTCATTAAAGTGACAATTGTACTTGCCGTGATCGGTTCTTTGAAGTATTTCGATCTGATTTATGTCATGACTGACGGAGGGCCAAACGGAGCCAGTGAAGTGATGGCATCCTATATGTACAAACTGGCATTCCGGTCGAATGATTTCGGATACGGCAGCGCCGTCGGTTTCTTCCTGCTGGTGCTGATTATGATCGTCACCTATTTCATTCGCAAACTGACCGCATCCAAAGATGATGAGGTTCAATACTGATCAAGAGGAGGTTCATCCAATGGCTCAATCAACGACTGCCGAGGCAGAGCGAGAATTGCTGCCTGCTGAGGGCAAGCTGATCGATAAATTCTTTAAATCAATTTTGTATGTGATTCTGGCAATTATTGCTGTGGTGCAGATCCTTCCTCTTGTCTGGCTTGTACTCTTCTCATTAAAAGACAATCAGGAAGTCTTTAATCTGCCGCCGTTTGCTCTTCCCCAAAGTCCAAACTGGGATAATTATCTGAGGGTATGGACAGATGGCAATATCGGACTTTATTTCTTCAACAGCATCATCGTGACAGGAGCATCCGTCATCTTAACGATCCTCTTAGCCAGTCTCGTGACGTTCGCGATAACACGGATGCAATGGAAGCTGAATAAATTTGTGCTGGCGCTGTTTATGATCGGTCTGATGATCCCGGTGCATTCCACCTTGATCCCGCTGTTCAGTTTTTATCTGAATATCGGATTGATGAATACACACGCGGCAATTATACTTACCTATACAGCGTTTAATATGCCTCTTACGATAATGATTTTACTGGGATTTTATTATACGATCCCGAGAGAACTGGAAGAAGCAGCAATTGTAGACGGCTGTTCGATACACAGGATGTTCTTTCAGATCATTCTGCCGCTTACGGCACCGGTTGTCGCAACGACGGCCATCATCAATATGATCTACAACTGGAATGAGTTTGTTTTTGTGAATACATTTATCAGTTCAGACTCCCTGAAGACATTAACCGTTGGCATTCAGAACTTTATTGGTCAATATGCCACAGACTGGGGTGCGATTGGTGCGACTCTTGTAATCAGTGTGCTTCCGCTCATTATCGCATTCGTCTTCTTAAGCAATCGGATTGTTGAAGGAATTACCGCAGGCTCTGTGAAAGGATAATTGAAATTAAGAAAGGAGCAATCAATCATGACAAAAATCCAAAACCCGATTCTCCCGGGCTTTCATGCAGACCCTTCGATCTGCCGTGTGGGTGACGACTTCTATATCGCCACCTCCACCTTTGAATGGTTTCCGGGGGTGCGCATCCATCACTCCAAGGACCTCGTACACTGGCAACATGTGGCGAGTCCATTAGACCGATTGTCTCAGCTCGATATGAAGGGGAATATGAATTCCGGTGGGATCTGGGCCCCTTGTCTCAGCTATCATGATAATCAGTTCTACCTGATTTATACGGATGTGAAACAATGGCACGGTGCATATAAAGATTCGCATAACTACCTGGTCACCGCTCCAACTATCAATGGCCCCTGGTCAGAACCGGTCTACCTGAATTCAAGCGGCTTTGACCCGTCTCTGTTCCACGATGAGGATGGGCGGAAATGGTTCATGAACATGATCTGGGATTACCGCAAAGGCAATCACCCCTTCGCAGGGATTGTTCTTCAGGAATACTCCCATGCAGAACAGCGGCTCATCGGACCTGTCAAAAAAATCTATGATGGTACTGACATTCAATTAACGGAAGGTCCGCACATTTATAAAAAAGACGATTATTATTACTTGTTTGTCGCAGAGGGCGGCACGCAGTATGAGCATGCAGAAACTGTCGCCCGTTCCAAACATATTGAAGGGCCGTATGAAACAGACCCGCATTATCCACTGATCACGGCCGATCAAAAACCGCATTTGCCGATTCAAAAAACAGGCCATGGTTCTTTGGTGGATACACCAGGAGGTGAATGGTATTTTGTTCACCTCGGCGGGCGCCCGCTGAAAGGGAAATATTGCACACTGGGACGGGAAACCTTCATTCAAGAAATCCGTTGGACTGCGGATGGCTGGCCGCGCCTTACCGATGGCAGTCAGTCTCCGGCGCTTGAAGTAGATGCTCCGTCGCTTCCACTTCATCCATTCGATCCGGAGCCAACGATCGATCATTTTGATGATGATCGTCTGTTTCCAAAATGGTGGAATTCCCTTCGTATTCCCATTGATCAAACATGGCTCTCTTTGACGGAACGTCCGGGCCACCTTCGTTTAAAGGGGATGGAGTCACTCAGTTCCCTTCACTCACAGGCACTGCTTGCAAGAAGACAAACGGCATTTCACTGTTCATTCGAAACCAGTGTGGACTATGAGCCGGAGTATTTTCAGCACATGGGTGGCATGACTGTTTTCTATGATACGGAGGATCATGTATATCTGCATTTGACACATCATGAAATTAAAGGCCGTTCTTTGCAGATTATCCGCACAGTGAAAGGCGAGTATGATGAAGTTCTCCCTTCGCCGCAAAAAGTGACCGCAACCGGTCCAGTTAAACTGAAAGGCGTGATCACGTTTGATCGCCTGCAGTGGTTCTATCAGGATCAGGACATGGATGACTTCAAACCGATCGGGCCAGTATTTGACGTGACGCATATGTCTGACGACAGTGCAGACGATGTGCGGTTTACCGGCACGTTCATCGGGCTTGTCACCCAGGATTTATCCGGTGCGCGAAAACCTTGTGATTTTGATTATTTCCGTTACGAACAACACGACTGACCTTTGGAGGAATCAAGATGAAAATCCGGTGGTTATCCCATCCGTTATACAGGGCTGCTGATCTGTTTACGAAGCTCGTGATGTTGAACTTCCTATGGGCCATTTTCACGTTGGCCGGGCTTATTGTTTTTGGGCTCTTCCCTGCCACAGTGGCACTATTCTCACAGATGCGCCGCATTACCTGGAAGGATTGGGAATCAGCTTCTTTGTACAGCTTATTCCACGGCTTTTATCAGGAATGGAAACAATACTTCATCAAAGCCAATACCTGGGGCCTTCTATTCTATCTTGCAGGTACAGTTCTGTTCGTGAATTGGCTGATACTCCCGCAGCTCGATAGTGCCTTACAGTTACCGATGACTGCTGCCCATCTGTTTTCCACCGGATTTCTGCTTGTAGTGCTGATGTTCTGGTTTCCGGCTTTCATTCATTATGAGCTGAAGTGGATGGATTATCTGAAAGTAGCCTTTTTGCTTCCTTTCAAAAACATTCTCTCCACTTTCATGGTCATTGCCGGTGTATCAGTGTTTATTGCACTGCTCTTCTGGTTTCCTCCAATCATCAGCTTTGCAGGGATCAGCGGGATAGCCTGGCTGATCATGAGTTTATCGGTTAAAACATTCACAACCCGAGTAGCATAGAGAAAAGCCTCAAGAACCTGTATAATACAGATTCTGAGGCTTTTTTATGACTGGAGAGGTTTGATATGCGAATGGTACGTCCTTTTTTCTTATACTGGATTCCGGTGATCATTCTCTTGATCATCATCTTTACTGCGTCTGCCCAAACATCGGATCAGCAGGATATTCAACCGGTTCTCGATCGGCTGACAGACCGTGGCTATATGGGGCAGCTCTTGGCTGCCTTGCAGAGTCTTGTCAGCCAGGTCTTCTCGTTTGTCGTAACGCTGGCTACGTTTCATATTACCGTTACGATTTTGATCGGTGTCGTCTTTGCATTTATCGTCTCTGCTTTGATTGCCAAAGTCATTTTGGGCCATGGATCAGCGCTTCGTAAAACGATGATTCTCATCATGACGTTTTTCGGCCTTGTGATGATCGGCTTATCCATCTGGGTGATGATCAACGGCGATCAGGCGGTCTCGTTCATCACGTCCCGATTAAATCCCGAGCGTTTAAGAAGTCTTCTCGGTATGATTGAATTCACCTATGCCGGCAGTATCGTCAGTTTAGAAGCAATGGGGCTGGACGGATTACTGCGTTTTCTGTTCCGTAAAGCTGCACACGTGATACTGTATGGCATGCTTGGCTATTTTCTCTTCCTCGGCATTCGCAGTATCTCAAAGCGGGTTGGTTTTGTCATCAGCACTGCACTGCTGACGGTCATTGCAGCAGCCTCCCTGGATGAATACCAGCAGTCTTTAACGCCGACGCGGTCAGGGTTAATCGAAGATGTGATCCTTGACAGTGCAGCCGGGCTGATCGGGATTGTTTTTGCCTGGTTATGGGTACAGATCGTGTGGCAAAAGCGTTAGTCAATCTGTTTCATGCAGACGTCTTCCAATGGACAGTTCTCACAAAGAGGCTTTTTCCGGCAATGGTTTTTGGCATGCATGACGAACTGTGCATGATAATCCTTGTATAACGGAACATCCTCGGTGAGACGGGATTCAAAATAGGTTCTCGCCTCTTCGTATGGCATGGGAAATGGATAGCCGAGCCGTTTCATGATCCGCTGGGTGTAGGCATCTATGACAAATACAGGTCGTTCAAAGCCATACAGGAGAATGGAATCTGCTGTTTCAGGCCCGACCCCCTTTATTTCAAGCAGTTCTTTTCTGAACTGCTTTGTTTCCAATTGCTCCAGGTTCCTGAAATCAAAATCGTACGACTTAAACCAGCGAAGAAAGGCCTTCAGCCGCTCTTCCTTCATCCGGAAGAATCCACTGGGACGGATCAGCTGCTGAAGCTGTTCAGCCGGCATATCGATCAAGGTTTCAGGTTCAAGCCAGGGCTTCACTTGTGCCATCGCTTTTTCGACATTTTTCCAGTTGGTGTTCTGGACAAGTATCGCTCCGGTAATCATTTCAAAACGGCCATCAGCCGGCCACCAGTTCTGTGGCCCATATGTATCATAGAGTTGTTGATAGAGTTCATTTGGATTTTTCAAAACGTTCTGCCTCCTTTTTAAAAATCATGATCTGGATCACTGATAAAATCTCAGTGTTCAGCTAAGATGATACCCAAAGGATATCAAACCGGAGGTGAAATCACCAGATGATAAAACAAACGAAAAGCTGGTCAGCAAGTCTCGAACACGGTGACTATGCAACAGATCGTGCACTGGTCATCCGACACGGACTTGAAGCTATTGAAGAGACTGCTGAAGGGACCCATGTAAATCTTGTCACACCGGCCGGGTTCGGAAATCCGCTTAAGTACTTAATGAGCCCGATCCGACAGCTGTATGGGAATGCAGTCGATATTGAATTCATCGACCAGTGCGGCTGTGGCGGGTACGTCCTGCGCATTCACATGTAAAGAAAACATGGTTTGTCGCCAAACTTTAATGGCGAAAGCCTTCGTTTTGCTTATACTTCAATCCTTTAGCGAACGTAAACATTCCTATGATGTGAAAAAGAACGGTCCATAGAGGACCGTTCTTTACTGTCTGATCAGTCGGAATATACCAGGCACCCGGTAATATTCGCCGTAGAATGCCTTGATTGCTGCCACAACAACCATTACAAGTGAAATAATCGGCAGAATCCAAAGAATAATAAATCCTATCCCTACCAGCATCAAAACCAATCCGACAAACGTGTATAGCGTAAATGAAATCAGGATGTTCAAATATTGTTTACCGTGAAAATCAACAAATTCAGAACGGTTTCTGAACAATAACCATAAAATAATCGGCCCGATCAGTGCCGTAAAATAGCTGATTCCATAGATCAATACTGCAATAATACGATCTTCCGTATTAACCACTGTCCTCACTCCTTTCATCCTAATTACTGTTCCCTTATTTTACATATTTTAATCTGATGTAGTTATTATTACCTAAATATAACAATTTGCGTTTATACTACACAGATGGTGGGAACACTAAAGTATAGCATAAACCATTTTGAATTATGCAATATTGTTTTTGAGAGGAGGCTCATCATGTTAGGTTGGGCTTTGGTATTTTTGGTAGTAGGAATTATTGCAGCTGTGTTCGGTTTCAGCGGAATCGCGAATGCTGCAGCAGGCATTGCGAAAATCATCTTCTTTGTATTTGTTGTCCTATTCCTCGGTTCACTGCTTTTATCGATCGTATAGATTTCGGCAAGTAAGAAAGGGGAAAAGACATGATTACTTGGGCATTCGGATTTTTTATCGTCGCTATCATTGCTGCATTGTTTGGCTTTGGCGGAATCGCAGATGCTGCAGCAGGCATTGCCCAATTTTTGTTCTGGGTGTTCGTGATTTTATTTATTGCATCACTCGTACTTGGGTTATTAACAGGACGTAAAATCTTCAAATAGATCCAGGATGAAAGAAAACTCAGCTTACCGCCAAGCGAATGGCGAAAGCCTCGATTGCACTAATCCTTCATTCCTTCAGCAAGCTTAAACATTCCTATCAAGTATAAAAAGATCCTGCAAAGGGTCTTTTTTTCGTTTAGCCTTCCGAACACGATAAATATCTCCAGTAGAAAAAGGTTGTGTTTTCCCTTATTTTCATGTACCGTATGGGGTATACAACCATTTGACTGTACATATGTTGTTAACTACTGAATTGCTGGTGAAAGGGGTTTAGACGCAAATGACACTTGATATTATGTTGACGTATGGCGTATTGCTTCTGGCAATCACGTTATTCGTCACCGAAAAACTACGTACCGACCTGGTTGCTGTTCTGATTATGGTACTTCTGCCATGGACAGGAGTCATCTCTGTTGATCAGGCATTCTCCGGGTTCGCATCGAATGCAGTAATTTCCGTCATGGCTGTCATGCTGATTGGCTATGGTGTAGACCGTTCCGGTGTGATGGTTGTCGTCGCAAAATTCATCACGGAGAAAGTCGGAAAGAAAGAACAGAACATACGAGCAGCCACATCCGCTACTGTAGGGGTAATTTCCTCATTCATGCAAAACATCGGAGCTGCAGCCTTGTTTCTTCCTGCACTTCGTAACATTGGAAAGCGGGCGAACATCCCTCCGTCCAAGCTGATCTTGCCTATGGGTTTCGCGGCCATTCTGGGGGGGACCCTCACGATGGTTGCTTCAGGGCCACTCATCATTTTAAATGACTTACTCGTCGACAGCGGACAGGAAGCTTTTCACTTGTTCAGCGTCACGCCAATCGGCTTGGCTCTTTTAGCCTCAGGGGTTGTCTACTTCTATTTCCTTGGTAATCTTGTACTGCCAAAGGCAAAAGGACAAGAAGCCCCCTCTGCATCAAAAGAGATCCAGGATACGTACGATTTAACAGGCAATATCGCAGAGATTGCGGTTACTGAATCAAGCCCGTTGATCGACCTGTCCATCGAAGAAGCAAATCTCTGGTCTGCCTTTAACCTGAACGTACTGGCCATTGAAGAAGACGGCAGCAAAATTTACAGCCCCTGGCGTAAAACGCATTTCCGAAGCGGTCAGTCTGTCGCGCTTCTCGGTCATGAAGACGACATCAACCGTTTTGTCGAGGCATATAAACTGCAGTTAAAACCGGCCCTTCATCGCTTTTCGAGCCTGGAAAACGAGGACAATGCCGGTTTTGCCGAACTGATCATTCCACCTAAATCTCCGATGATTGGCCAGACTTTGGCTGAAATCGGCTTTCGAAAAACATACAAAATTGAACCGGTTTCTTTTGTCACGTCAGAAGGTGCACGCCAGGAAGTCAGTGAAACACCACTAGAAGCGGGCACAACGATGGTGGTGTTCGGACGCTGGGAAGATGTGGAACGCTTAAAATCGTCCCGGGAATTCGCCGTGATCACAGAAGTTACCGCTCCGCTGCCCGATCACAAAAAAGATATGAAGATTCCTGCCCTCTTCTCACTAGCTGTGTCCTTGACTTTCGTCTTACTTGGTTTCCAGTTATCACTGAGTTTCTTCTCAGGGGCGATGCTGATGATTCTGTTGGGCGTCATTCCGAAAAAAAGAAATCTATCCAGCCATTGATTGGAAGACGGTGTTTCTTTTAGCCGGATTGATTCCAATGGGGACCGCGTTTGAACAAAGCGGTGCTGCCGAGCTGACTGCAAACGTCATCATAAACGTTATCGGCGGTTGGGGAACGATCGGGATCCTTTTTGTCATCGGCATTATCACCATGTTGTTCTCTTTGTTTATGTCAAACGTTGCTGCAACGGTGCTTCTTGTCCCACTCGTCATCATGATGGGTGAGAGTTTCGGGATCGATCCCCGTGGACTGGCACTCCTGGTGGCCATTTCCGCCTCCAATTCATTCCTGCTACCGACGCACCAGGTGAATGCCTTTACGATGGGACCTGGGGGCTACCGAAATGCCGACTATATGCGCGCCGGCAGTATCATGAGCCTCATCTTCCTTGTCGTATCTGTCTTAATGACTTATTTGCTTTTCGTTCGGTAACAGAAAAGTCCTGAAGACCCTTTTGGTCTTCAGGACTTGATTTGTTTAAAGCCGTGCATCAATTTCACGAAGCGCTTCCCCTGCGGATCCTTCGATCACAAGATCAAAATGGTGCACATTCTGTGTGATTTCCTGATTCAGGTAAATCGTCGTACCACTCGTCATCCCAGGTAGCTGGTTAACGGGATACACTTCCAGACTCGTTCCGATCACAAGCACTACATCTGCCTGTTCAATCTCTGCAAGCGCATTATGCCAGGCTTCCTGCGGAAGCATTTCACCAAAAAGTACTACGCCTGGACGAAGCGGCCCACCACAGATGTGACAGGCCTCTTTCGCATGAAAAGCGTCCAGCGATTGTTGCACCTGGCATCGATGACAGCGGATCTGCCGAATGTTGCCGTGCAGCGCATAGACCGTTTGACTGCCAGCAGCCTGATGCAGACCATCGACATTCTGTGTTGCAACCGCATCAATCATCCCTGCTTTTTCCCAATCTGCAAGGATCAGATGTCCCCGGTTTGGCGTTGCTTTCTGGAGTGCTTTCAGACGTGCCTCGTAAAACGCGTGTACCTGATCATAATTCGTTTCAATCGCTTCAATCGTCGCTAACGACATGGGATCAACCTGCTGCCACCAGCCGGATTCAGAACGAAAATCCGGTATTTGACTTTCTGTGGACATACCAGCCCCGGTAAGAACCACCGTTTTTTGTGACCGGCGAATCTGCTCTGCTGCTTCTTGAATCAACAACGATCACCTCTTACTTAATTCAATACCCTGATCTGTACGGTTTGTCTGCCAAATTGCAGCACATCTGAACGGTCAGGCATGAAAATATCAATCTTTTCACCCTTGATCGCTCCGCCAATGTCTCCTGCTGTGAAGGTGCCAAAGCCTTTCACTTCGACACGGGATCCGAGAGGAATCACGTTTGGATCTACAGCAATCACGTTAGCATCCGGATTGGCACGTAAGTCAATGCCGGTATAAGTCACCCCGGAACACCCTGCGCAATAGGCCGTATAAGCCGTTGCCTCAAAAGTTCTCCAGTCGCCTGAACCTGTTGTCGGTTCCGTAGATCCAGAAGGATTCGATGAAGACCCGGAAGACGTGGATTGCGAGCTGTTATTGGAAGAAGATGAGCTGTTCTGCGATGAATCAGTCTGTTCTGAACTGCTGCTTTCTGAGGCCTGCTGGGCTGCCTGCTCTTCCGCTTCACGTTCTGCTTGCCGTTTGTCTTCAAGAGCTGCTGCCTGCTGCCGTTCCCGTTCTTCCTGTTCGGCTTGCAGCTGTGCCTGGAGGGCTTCCTGCTCTTCAATGATGTTGCTCTGTTCCTCTTCGAGGCGGCTGATCATCGTTTGCAGTTCAGCTTCCTGCTCTTTCAAATGGTTCATGACTGCTTCAAGTTCCCGGTGTCGCCCTTCGAGTTCATCTGTTTCACTCTCGAGTTCATCTTCTTTTTCCTCGAGTACAATCAGTGACTGCTCAATTTCCGCCTCTGTTTCCTGAAGGGTTTCCATATTGGCTTCCAGCTGATCGATGACATGCTGATCCGCCTGTGCAATTTGCGTAATGATCATAATCCGGCTGATCAGATCTCCAAACCCTTCCGCACCAAAAACCACTTCGAGATAAGGTGCGGTATTGCTGCCATTCCTTTGAAAGGTCGCAGCCCTTTCCCCCAGAAGAGTCAATCGTTCATCGATATCTTCCTCAAGGCGAAGCAGTTCTTCTTCAAGCGCTTCTTGTTTATCAAGTTCTGTTTCGATGTCCATTTCCAGTTCATCCATGCGTTGTTCATTTTCGTTGATATGGTCCTTCAGTTCTTCTTCTTCTGCTTCCACTTCCGTCATCTCTTCAAGAAGTTCCAGAAATGAAGATTCAGTTTCTGTCAGCACTGCTTCAATCTCGTCTTGTTTTTCTTCAAGACGCTCCTGATCTGCCGAAACACTCAGAGGAATCATCATCAAAAACACAAATGTAACGATTTGAGAGACATTTCGCCATGTGATTTCCCACATTTAACCACACTCCAGTCTGTCCGATTTCTGCCAGTGTAGCAGAAAAGTGTAACAGGAAGATTACAGATTTAAGTAATACTATGTATTTCAGAAGAAAACACCAGATGGATTGACCGACTACCGCTTACGCCAGTCATTTCCATCAATGGGAATCATGCCTCGATCCTGCTCAAACACATAGACGATCGCCGCGTAATCTCTGCCTGATTGACCTTTCACCAGCTGGACTTTCCGTTCATACAGATTGCTCAGATGTCCTGGACTGGTGTAACCTTCAAGCTCGTCAAGGTTCGGTAAGTCACTTTCGACGATCTGATAAAGCTCCCCAAAGGTTTTTTCTGTTTCACTTTCAACGAGCGCCGGATAGCCATTTCCAGTATCCACCAGGAAACCGTTTGTAACCGCCCGTTCTTCCACCAGGGAAGCTGATGCGAGGAGTCCATGATTGGCTTCCCCTCTCAGTAACGTCCCATACACAAATACATATAATGCACTCATCGCTTTTCATCACCTCATTCAATTTGATCATACCCCCGTTACACGATAAGCAGATCCATCTTTGTTTCGGGTCATAAACCCGTATTCGATCATATACCGTCTGATCGTGACGAAATCATCAAATGATTCCCGGAGAATATCATTGACTTCACGTTCAGTATACACATTTTGAGGATCAAATCGCATCAATAGAATTTGTAAAATGATGATTTTACGCTTTTCCTTTGCTGGAAATTGCTTTAATTGGCCATCCACACCACCAATGAAGTAGGTTTCAATCGCTTTTTCCCGTTCGTCCTCCGTAATGGCATAACGCTCATCCACCATCCTGGCCCCCTTGTGCACCGGTACGAGTTTTTCTGAATCATCTCCTGTTTTCCGGGATGTGAGACTGTTCATCAACGCCAGAAAGAGCTTTGCCTGTTTTTGTTTTTCCCGCAGCTTAAAGCGGTGATTTCGAATCGTCGACGGACTGCTGCCCATTTCCCGGGAAATATCTTTGTCGGATTTCCCTTCATACAGTTTGATCAGAATATCCCGTTGAATATCGGATAATCCAGTATCCTCTTTTCCTTCATGGATCAACGCCTCAAAGACCGACCCGTGTTTCTCTTGGACGTGTTCTGAAATTGCTTTTTTTGCATCCAACTGACGGCTGCCCTGCTGATAAATTACTCCCTGTTCAAAACCTGCCGGACAAAATGCACAATGATAAACCTCTTCTGAGAATTGATAGCCTCGTTGCAGATCATTCACATCGGTATTCAAATAATCCTTCATAAGATCTCACCTCATACAGACAATCTCATAACGTTTGTTAAATAGCAAACGTTTTATAATATTGTTTACTTAAAATTCCACGAACCACAAAAAACTTCCTGCAATCAATAGCGATTGCAGGAAGCTTTTTTACGTTTATGATTCGAATTTCTTTTGAACTCTCTTGAGCAGCGCTTCGTCCATTGGACCGGATTCCAGCGACTGCATATCAAAGTCAGTACCTAGTTTGGTCTGAAAATCATCACGACTCTCTTCATAGAGAATGCCGGTAACCAGGCCTTCATGTTCCCGAATCGAAGCTATTGCTTCATCACGGGTTTCAAATGGCGCTTCAATCGTCGTCAGGTTTTCTTTGTAGAAATCGTACGTATTGACTTTATTGAACGTGACACACGGGCTGTAAATATTCACGTGTGAAAAGCCCCGGTGCTCTATGGCACGTTTTAAAATGTTACTCAGTTCCTTGATGTTACCTGCATACCCCTGGGCAACAAAGGTTGCACCGTTTACGATCGATGTCGTAATTGGATCCACCGGGTATTCTTTATTACTTTGAGCTGCACTTTTCGTTTCAAAGCCGTGACTGCTTCTTGGGGATGTCTGCCCTTTTGTCAGGCCATAGATGTTGTTGTCCATCACAATGTAAGACATATCAATGTTACGACGGGATGCGTGAACAAAGTGTCCAAGACCAATTCCGTACCCATCACCGTCACCGCCGGATGCAATCACTTTCAAATCCGGATTTCCCATCTTAACACCTTGCGCTACCGGAACTGAACGTCCGTGAATGGTATGAAAACCATTACTTCGGATATATTCAGATACTTTACCGGAACAGCCAATCCCAGAAATGATCGCGAATTCATGTGGTTCATAACCCAATTCAACAATCGCCTTTTGGATACCCGCCATGACACTGAAGTGACCGCAACCGGGACACCAAGTGGATACATCGCCACGTAAATCTTTCATTGTCGCCATATTATACGACCTCCTTCATTTGTTCCACAATCGACCGGACCATGAATGGGTCCCCATCATACTGGACGATGGATTCAATTTGATCATGGATTGGTAAATACTGCTGCAAGAGCAGTCTCAACTGACCCGTGTAGTTGTTTTCAATCGTAATGATCTTACGGTTTCCAAACAAATCCTTCAGCTCATTGATCGGCAATGGATAAAGCTGCTGGAGATGAAGATGGGCAAATGTCTCTTTGCCTTCTGCATTAAGCTTCGTCATCGCTTCTTCAATGGCACCGTATGTCGATCCCATGCCGACTAAGAGAACATCCGCATTTTTCGGATCAATATCGCCATTGCTTTGGAGTTTGTAAGGCTCTTGAATCATTGCATCTTTAATTTTCTCAAGACGCTTGCGCATCATTTTGTTACGCACATCGGTTTCTTCATTGATATAACCATCTTCGCCGTGCTCGTTGGAGCTTGTCAGGTGGATGCCTTGTTTCATTCCCGGTTTTGGACGAGGTGAAATGCCATCATCCGTGACGCGGTAGCGTTTAAAGAACGCTTCATCGTATTCACCAACCTGATCTTCCGTGAGCAATTTACCACGATCAATTCCTACGCGCTTCGAGTCAAAGGAAGGGATCGTCATTTTGTTCATGGAGAGTCCGAGATCCAATGCAAGGATAACCGGGCACTGATAAATCTCAGCCAGGTTAAATGATTCTGCAGCCAGATAAAAAGCATCTTCTATCGTGGATGGATACAATACGATCCGCGGAATCTCACCGTGTGTTGAATAAATCATATGCTGCAGATCACTTTGTTCATGTTTTGTCGGTAAACCTGTTGAAGGACCACCCCGTTGAGAGTTGACGATCACAATCGGCACTTCAGCCATTCCTGCCATCCCGAGCGCTTCTGTCTTCAGACTGAGTCCAGGACCCGATGTACTGGTCATCGCCCGGGTACCACTGTAGTTGGCCCCAATGGCAAATGCAATACCTGCGATCTCATCTTCCACCTGCATGACCGTTCCGCCTACAGCCGGCAATTCCTGTGCGAGCCACTCCATGACTTCACTGGCAGGCGTGATCGGATAAGCACTCAAATATCGGCAACCTGCCATGAGTGAGCCAAACCCGGTTGCTTCATTCCCGGAAATAAAGAGAAGATCATCATTTTCTGTTGCCTCAAGTTTTGCGATCTGCTCCGGCAGGAACTCCTGTGTGATTTCATAACCTTTTTGCACAGCTTCGATATTCGCTTTGACAACATCTTCACCTTTTCGGGAGAAAATGTCCCCGATGATTTCACCGAGAATGTCCTGCGGCAAATCAAGCAGTGCCGAGCTGATCCCGATGGCAATCATGTTTTTATAAAGAGGATTACCAAGATCCGTAGCGATCTTTTTTAACGGAACACTCAAGATCTGATAGTTTTTACCTTCCGGACGCTCAACACCCGTTTCTTTCCCTTCCATAATCACAACGGCATTTTCCACCAGTTTGTCTTCGTTTTTTGAAAGAGATTCTTTGTCGAGACACAGGAGAATTTCCACGTCGTCTCCTGCATAGTAGTTCCGATCTTTGGTCGCCTTCAGTTTAAAGTTGGAATGTCCTCCTTTAATCCGGGACATAAACTGTTTGTACGTTGAAACAGAATATCCGTGCTTGACCAGAGTGCGGGCAAACAATTCACCTGTGGAATCAATCCCCTCGCCTTGCTGGCCGCCAACCATCCATTCAATCGATTTTCTCATCTGTTAAACGAACCTCCTTTTTTCTTTTCAAAAATATCTGAAAATTTCATGCTGTTACACAATTCTATCACAAAAAGAGCCCCCTGTGAATTAAAACTGTTCCTATTTTAAAATGATTATTTGTGAAACAGTTCGCAAAATCAGCGTCAAAAGACACATACGGCAAGGTTTTATGTTATACAACAGATTGAACCAATTACATTGTAACAGAACAAGAGAAGCCTTTCACACTGGCTTTTATGTAAGCGCCGTTTCACAAACATCGAGAGGATTTCTCGACTTCTCTTACCCAGTTAACAACATCTTCAGTAAGCATCGGACGACTATAATAATAGCCCTGCATAATATCACATCCGATATTTTGAAGCAGAATTTCATCACTTTCTGTCTCGACACCTTCTGCGATCACTTCGAGTTGCAGACTGTCGCCCAAGAATAACACCGCCTGGATGATTGCCTGTTTGGTTGGACGTTCCACATCCAAGGTAAACTTCCGGTCCAATTTGATTGCGTCCAGTGGAATTTCATCGAGAAGTCCAATTGAAGAATAACCCGTCCCGAAATCATCCATAGAAATTCTGACACCCATACTGCGGATGCGATTCAGTTCAAGATTGATTTCATTGAGGTTGGTCAGCATCATCGTTTCCGTGATTTCAAGTTCCAGAAATTGCGCATCAATGCCGCTCTCGTCCAAGGTCTTATTGACCATTTCCGTGGCTTGTTGACTCCGGAATACTTTGGCAGACATGTTCACGGCTATCGATTGATAGATTCCTTTAGATTGAAGATCAAATGCCATTGCTGCAGCCGTATCCAGTGTCCATTGTGTAATACTTGTGATCATCGTTGACTCCTCGGCAATCGGGATGAATTCCATCGGAGAGATCAGGCCTAGTTGCGGGTGCTCCCAACGTATCAAGGCCTCAAATCCGTGCAGCCGATTCCCCCCCAGATGCCACTTAGGCTGATACACCAAAAAGAGCTCCTGGCGCTCCAATGCATATCTGAGATCTTTCTCCAATTGCATCCGTCGGATTTCAGTCTCTCCCATCTCTTCTGTATAAATCTCATACTGATTTCTGCCGTTACGTTTGGCCTGATACATTGCCGTATCAGCAGCACGTAATAACGTTTCATGATCTGCTTCGCCTTGCTCTCCACTGATGCCAATCGTTGCCGTCATATAAATGGGATTATCGTCGATAATAAATGGTTGTTTGAAACGCTCGAGAATCGCTTTTGTCATGGCTTCTGCCCTGTAGAGATCCGCCTCCTCCATAACCAGCAGAAATTCATCACCGCCGATCCGGAAGAGTTTAATATCCCGCTGCCTGAAAGTCTTCAGCATTTTTGCCACCTCGACAATCATTTTATCCCCGGTATGATGCCCAAGCGTATCGTTAATTGTCTTAAATTGATCCATATCCAAAAACAGAAAAATTGCCGGGACATCATCACGGCCATTAAGAAAATAGCGATGCATATCATTACGGTTCGGAAGACCGGTAATGCTGTCGTGATAAGCCATTTGTTCAAGGACATGTCGGTCAAAATACATTGCACCCCAGGAAATGAGCATTATTACAATAATTGTTATTGTTACTCCGGACAGAAGTAACACATTCCCCTCTTCCCCTGCTGGACTCTCCACCAGCCCTGACATTTGGATGTCTGCGGCCATCATGCCTGAATAGTGGGTACCACTGATCGCGATTCCCAAAACTGCCGCTGCCACCCACTTCATCCAGGCGGAGGAGTGTTCTTCTCTGAATTTCACAAATAAAAACATCGCTGCAGAAGATGCAACGATCGCGATTGCAATGGAAACAATCACGAGAACCGGCTGGTAAATGATTTCACCATTTATCTCCATTGCTGCCATCCCTGCATAGTGCATCGCCGATATCCCGATACCCAACACGAATCCTCCGGTAATGATCGCCCATTTTCCCGGATTCTCACGCATTGCAATCCGGAATGCTAGGTATGCTGCAAGGACACTCACAATCATGGACAAAAACGTGATCGAGCCAGTGTAACCGATGTCACCTGGCGCTTGATAAGCAAGCATGCCAATGAAATGCATTGACCAGATCCCCATTCCCATGACAATCGCACCGGAAAACAGCCAGAACAGTCGATATCGGCCTGTTGCATGATACATTTTTCCAGCAATATTCAGTGCCAAAAAAGAGGCAGCCACAGTGATGGTGAAAGATAAAAAAACAATGAACAGATTATGGTCTCCATAGATCATGATGGCTGCACCCCTTTTTCACATCATTTACACTATAATTATACACTTTTTGTGGAATCAACGATGAAAAATGTCGAAATCGAAGTCAGGTCTCTATTGCTGTAAATGACTGAAAGTCCTTGTCGTTCTTTGCCGGAACTCATTACAAACGATTGTTACGTGCCGAAAATAAACGGCGTTGCCCTGCATCCTTTCACGCCAGGCTTTACACGGAACAATCCCCCCGCATGGGGCTGTTGTTCAAGATCTTCCGGGGACAACTCCTCACTCGCCGTGGTGATGTATAGTTCATCCAGCTTTTCTCCACCGAAAGCACAAGAAGTCACCTTTTCCACTGGAACATCAATAGTCATCAGCACTTCACCTGTTTGAGGATTGATTCTCCGCACACACCAGCCGTGAAAAAAAGCAATCCACAACATGCCTTCCCCGTCGATTGTCATCCCATCGGCAAGACCGTAATCATCCGGAATCTTGACCGCATCCCGTTCCGCCGTGATATGACCTGATTGCCGGTCATAATCAAAAGCAACCACTTTTTTTGTCAATGTATCAATGTAGTACATGATCCCCTGCTCCGTATTCCAGGCCATGCCGTTAGAGATGATTACTTCACGCTTCATCGTATGAACGGAAAGGTCACCATCAAGTCTGAACAGATGCGCCTTGGCACTTGGTCCATACTGATAAAACATCGTACCAGCCCAAAATCTCCCTTCCGGGTCACATTTCCCGTCATTAAAACGGTTTGGTGTCTCCGCTCCTTCCGGTTGCGCAATACAGATGATCTTGTTTCCCGTAGGCTCCCAGCTGTAAAAACCGTCTTGTAGGGCAAGCATATAGCCTCCCTGATCGTCAGGGACAGCTGCACCGACAGGCCGGTCAAACCGATGTGCTTTATTCAGACCAGTCACCGGATCAAATTCATTCAGCTTACAGCCGTTAATATCCACCCAAATCAAACGCTTTCGTTTATCGTCCCAAGAAGGTCCTTCGCCGAGATCTGCCCGGCTGTCGAGCACTAATTCAGCATTCATCTTCACCGTCATCAACCTTTCTGTTTTTGTTGATTTGTATTTTCCATCAGTGTAGCATGCGCATCTTTTTTTCTGGGCTTTCTTAACCTGGGCAAGACTTTCCTGTACACAATCCATACATTCACCAAAAGCAATACGCCGGAAAAAATAAATAAACTGCGGATACCGAAAATCCCTGCAAACCCGCCGCCAACGGCCGGTCCGATCATGGAACCGAGATACATGAAGCTGTTGGAAAAACCGTACGTCCGCGATTCCATCCCTTCCGGTGCGTTATTCCTTAAGAGCGAATTGATCATCGGCAGTAAACCGCCAAGACCGAGCCCAAGCAGGAATCGAAGCACAAGCAGTTGCCAGTAGCTCGTGACAAACGCCTGCGGGAAACTGACAAGGGCAATGAACAACATCGAAAACAACAGCACATACTGGTGCCCTTTCCGGTCACTGAACCGACCGAGAACAGGGCTCGCCATCATATTGGCAAAGCCCATCACGGACATTGCAAGTCCTGCAAAAAAAGCAACATTCTGCGTTGGGCTGAGCTCCTGTACGAAAATAGACAGGAGCGGATTGATGCCGATCAGCGCCGCCTGCACGATGAAAAAAACGACATACAGTGCCATGATCGGTTTGATCGCCGTTATGGTTCTGAAATCCTCGATCGTACTGGTTTTGACGTTCTGCTCAACGGGGTCAAAGCGCTCTTTGACAAACATCAATACAACAAGTGCTGCAATGAGGATACTCCCGCCAGTAAAATAAAAAATCATGCGAAATCCCATCAAATCCGCCATAATCCCGCCAATCAATGGTCCGGAGATACTTCCGGCAACTGCACCAGCCTGCAGCATCCCGAGTGAATACCCCATATGCTTCTTCGGAGTGCTCATGGACATCAGCCCGATGGCAGCAGGAATAAATCCGGAAATCATCCCATTGAGAAGCCGTAAGAGCAAAAGTGTCCACGGGCCGGTCGCAAAACCCGTCAGCGTTAAAACGATCGCCATACCGAAACCTGATCTGAGAATCATCGCTTTTCGGCCATACTTATCGGCCAGTTTCCCCCAGATCGGCGCGAAAATAAATGCGGTAACAAAGTTGGCTGCGAAGATCAGTCCCGACCAGACACTGACAGCATCTTGATCGGTAACCCCCAACTCCTGCAAATACAATGGCAAAAAAGGTATGATCATCGTCATGGCGGACATAACGAGAAACTGGCTGCCCATCAATATGTATAAATTCCGTTTCCAGTTTTCCTGTGACGTCATGCTGCAGCCACCTCCTGTCTATCCCTTTGATGTCCTTATTATATATTTCGCATAACGAAACAATCAACGTCTCTTTCAAAAAATCGGATGTTTGATGCCAGTTCACAGCCTGGACGAAGCCTTGGCATGCAAAAAAGAACCCTGTCATGATTGACAGAGTCCTGAAAATTAAGATTCTTTGAATTGCTGCTGGCTGCGGGAATCGCCAGACGTCGAAGAAATCACTCTAAGTCTCGGCTTTCGATCTCTGTGTTTACGGGTTAAATAAATGACTTCGAACATAATAAATCCTGCAAAAATCGCCATCATTAAGGGATTAATGAAACCTATCGCATGCGATGCCAGAAATGCAGCTGCAAACACCATGATGCCAATTGATCCGGGGACAACAAATTCTTCGTTGAGCATTGCAATCCTCTCCTTATCGGTTAAATGATTGATCTGACATGCCTTTTGATCAAGCTGCGATTAAATAGCATTTTCGGCAGGTTCTTCACACTAATTTTATCATGATTGAAACAGATTTTTTCCGGTAAACATGTCGATTTATTTACAATATTAACCTTTTAGTACATTTTCTTTTTTAATGTTTAATACTACAATAATGATGTTTATTTGTTTTGTCAAGAAATCGTCACATTTAAGATATCTTTATCCATTTCCGCTCATGAACTGAAGCATAGAGCCTATCATGATGAGATTTGAGCCATTACCAAATCTTCAGAAACTGATTGTCATCTCTGATCGGGTAATATGTCCGGTAATGTGCAATAACATCCCGATCGACATCGAAACAGGTGATTTCTTCTTCATCTCCGGAAATAACAGCTTTATTATCCCTGTCGAGCCATGGATAACTGAATATCGACTGTCCAAAAAACGGACCCGCCTGGTTCACGCTCATCCAGTACACCTGATTCTCCAATGCCCTCGTGATGACAAAATGGTGCCAGCTTGGGAATGTTTCATCCCGGAAAAAGGCAACTGGGTGAAGAATCAGATCGACATCTTCATTCAAAGCATAGTGTTCGGCAAACTGAGGAAAACGCATATCATAACAGATCATCACGCCAACCCGAATATCATTCACCTGAAAAACGAACGGTTTTCTTCCTTTTCCAAAGTACTCTTTCTCATAGGACGATTCAAATTGAGCCACATGCATTTTATGGTAAACACCAATTCGTTCCCCAGTAGTGCCGACAATGACCTGAGCGATTGTAAATACACCGTCCTCAACGATTGCCGTGCCGTAAGCTATCGTGACCGCCAACTCTTTGGCCAATGTGCTGAACTGTTGAAAGATTTTCCCATTGGCTTCTTCAGCCAGCATCGGCAGTCGATTGAACGTTTCCCTGTTATACGATAGTGTGGACAGTTCAGGCAGCACAATCAGGTCAGCCTGATCGCGTCCGAATCTGCCGCGAATCGTATCGATCAGTCGCTGAACGTGGTTGAGCTGATCTTCTTTCGTTAAAATCAATGGGATCTCACATTGATATGCAGCCACGCGAATCATGGCATTGCCCCCTTTTGATTGCATACTCCGAATCCATAATGGCCTACATTTTAACACAAATATGCAAAAGAAAACGCCCTGTTTATCACACAGAGCGTTCAGCACAACCTATTTATCCAATTGAATCAGCGCACTCCCCATCATACGCCCCTCATACAGTAACTCGAGTTTATCCTCCGTCTTTATCGGACCAACGCCTTCAGGAGTGCCGCTGAATATCAAATCTCCTTTTCCCAGCCCAAAATGATTTGAAATATAAGGGAGAAGTTGATCCAGGTGAAAAACCATGTCCAATGGGTGTCCTTCCTGCACCTTTTCACCGTTGATTAACAGCGCGAACTTCGATTGATTCAAAGCGTCCACTCCCGGAAAAGGAAACGGTTCAGTAATTAAAGCAGAACCGGGGAAACTTTTCGATGCGAACCATGGACCTCCTTGTTCCCGCGCAGCATTTTGCTCGTCGCGTAACGTGAAATCGATGCCAATCGCCATATTGGCGATACAATCCTCCGGCTTCATACCTTGTTCATAGTCTCGATCCAATTCAAAGACCAGCTCCACTTCATAATGGACACTGCCTCTGCCATCCGGGAGATGAATCGGAGAACCATCTGCCTTGATCAGTGAATGAGTGGCTTTTCCGAAGATCATCGGCTCTGACGGCACTGCACTATCCATTTCTTTTGCATGCTTTGCGTAATTTTTCCCGACACAGTAAATGTTCATTGCACGCACCTCGATTCATAGGATTTACATAGTCATTATATCAAAGTTAAAAGCAAATTCTTTACAAAACTAAATTAAAAATCCGCCAGCTTTATTCGAACATCCGAATCGAGAGAAAAAAGCGATCCTCATGATAGGCTTGTGAGGATCCCTCTTTTCATTTTTTATCCCGGATTTTTTCGAGCAACGGGATAATCTTCTCTTCGATCAAGGGCGTCAACGTCACTACGTATTCCAGGGTCAGGTGGTTTGAATCCCTGTAGACAAGAACATTTCCAATGATGGGAAGACAGTCGCCATCAGGACAGACATATGGATTCAAATCCGCATAGGTCACATTCCCTGGTTGATCATCCAGTTCTCCCCAGGGATTCCCCTGATAAAGAACGTCATCAGATGAAGTCGTGCAAGCATCCATGGCACTCTCTCCTTCTTCGCTGACACAGGCTGCAACATCGAAGTCCATCCACGGGACATCCCGAACAGCAAATACTTCAATGTCAGCGTCCTCTAAGGCGAGCCATTTATCCAGAAAGCCTTCCGGAATCTCCTCTCCTTCCATCGCTGTGGAAGTCGTAAAGACGAGATCTGGCGGGTCTTCGAGCAACATCTCCAGCAGAGTTTCCCCCCATGGCAGGCACCCCTCACTTAATTCATCCAGATCGTCCGTCGTGAACCGGCAATTACTCTTTGTATAAGATTCAATATGAATCCGGTATTCTTCGCTGATTTCCTGCAACGCCGGAAGCCAGTGAGCAGAATGGGAGCCGCCGACCAGTGCGATGGTATACTCAGGATCGTCTTCAGTATAACCGTAAGAACAGGCAATCACATCCGGCGACGTCTGGTTCTGGTGGCAGTCATCTTCATACACCGGCGGTAAAGAATCCCTTGCATTTACCGGTGAAGGAATCACGTCTTCACGATCCGGAACTTCCACCTCATCGAAAAGCCCCATTGCTCCGGGGTATTCGGGGTCTGCTACATTGTAAGGGAACTCATCATCATTCGTTTCATCTTCTTTGGCAGGATCATCATGCTCCTTTGGCACTTCCCCCGATCCATCCTGCTCCTGTTGCAACCATGACGTACCCGCAGAATCGTCAATTTCTTCTTGCCACAGCAGGAGAACTGTTACGAATGGCAAAATGAAGAGCCCTGCAGCAGCCGTTGCATAGACCGGTTTCATCCGATGCACTAAGGACCGAAGCGGGTTCTCCACCAACAGGGTAGTGCCCACAGCGAGACAGAACGAGAAACCAATCAGGATCATGCCAGCCAGCCACGATACTGATTCCACGCCCGAGATCAGGTAATAGAAGATCAGTACCGGCCAGTGCCACAAATAGAACGCATAGGCATACTGACCGAACCAGACCAATGGCTTGGCCGACGCGACCCACTGCACCCCACCTCCTGCCAGTTGAGGGGCGGCTGTGATTACAGCTACAGCCCCAAGCGTCGGTAACAGCGCAGCGATACCAGGAAATAAATCCTCAACGGGTAACACCGCTCCCGTTCCTAAAATCACAATCAACCCGGTCCAACCGATCACTCTGCTCCAAAACGGAGTGAACCTTACGGAACCGATGAACAGTGCCGTTAAGCCCCCGAGTGTGAATTCCCACAGCCTGGCAACTGTATCAAAATAGGCCCATACCTGTTGGGTTGTGGTGATGTAGATGGAGTAAACTATAGAAAGAATAAAAATACCTGACAGGACCCATCGCAGAAAATCTCTGGTTTTCATTTCACTGTACCAGGACAACCTTAAGGCTATGATGAGAATGAAGGGCCATAATAAATAGAATTGGCCTTGCATCGACAGCGCCCAGAAATGCTGCACGGGACTGGCTTCGTTATTTTGCGCGAGATAATCCACACTGTTTACGGCCAATAGCCAGTTCTCGACATACAAGGCCGATGCCATCAATTCCTGCAGCGTCTGAAGCCAGCGAATTTCAGGAAGCAAAATCCACGAAGCGGCGGCCGTTACCGAAAGTACGAGAAAAGCCATGGGAAACAGTCTGCGCACAAGTCGCATGAAAAAGTCCATGATTCTGATTTCGCCATTTCGATCATAGCCCGCCAGTAAAGTTGTTGTAATTAAAAAACCTGAAACGATAAAGAAGACATCCACACCGCCGGACACCGTACCAAACCATACGTGATAAACAGCTACCAGGATCGCAGCCACAGCCCTGATCCCTTCAATTTCCGGACGAAATACACGCTTGTCAATCAATGAATCATTCACATAGCTCACCTGACTTTTTGATTCGGATAGATGCAAATTTTCCTATTTATTAGTATAATGGATCTGCAAAAGAAATTACTACGGTCTGAAGGATCATCTATAAGGAGTGTGTATCATGAAAAAGTCCGCTGTCCTGTTATCAGTCCTTTTGTTTGCCGGAGCCTGCAATCCGGATACCTCTGACGACAGCGATACTGATCGCGATCGAAATCTCTCATCGAGCCAGATTCAAGAGCAGGATCCAGAAGACGACAATAACGATTTTGATGAAGAAGAAGCACCTGGTCATCAAGGCATTGAGCTGCGTTTGATCGATGCCTTCCACCTGGATATTAACTTGACAGAAGGGCAGACCTGGGCATTTGACTATCATCAGGACGCCCCGAATCATACGCAAGTCAAATCACCTGATAACACTACATACACAGCTTCTGATGCCGTTAAAGAGGTCGAAGGGCTCGTGACCCGCATCTCCGTTTCCAGACGCCACTCTGCCGAAAGTATCATCGATGCCATTACTGATGCATTAAACACGGATTCCTCCTCACTGGAAGACATGACCTTCTCATTAGAGATGTCCAACGGCGAACAGTATGCTTTTGCTACGCAAAAGTTTCAAAAAGATCAGGATCCTGACAGCATGGACAGCTTTTCACTTGAACTGGGGTTCTATTCCGGAGAATCATTTGAAATCACCTATAACCGAAGTAACGGCACTGCGTTCATCGTTCCGGTTGAAGGACCTGCCGAATCCGGTTCGGAAACCGCCAGCGAGTTGGATGATTATTTGAATGATCTCGATATCAGCTACGATGACTCTTTTCAAAAATTACAGGAAACGGTTCTCGATCCACTTGGCTTTCATCAAAACGACGTGGAAAAAATGCTGCTGGCCATTGAATTTGACAATGAAGATACGTTCGAATTTCAGCATGTCTACTAAGAAATCCTTTCCAGATCAAAAAACGCAGCCACCCCTGTATGGGGATCAGCTGCGCTTTTTTGATTCATTTGTCAGGCTGCATCCTTTTCTCTGTAAAAGAGCATAATCGGCATTTTGAAATAATACTTGGTCACAAGGAATACGCCAAGGGCCATGCCGATGATTACGATGAAGCTGGCGATGGATAACCCGCCGACACCTGCGATAACATTTGCTATATTACAGCCAGGCGCTATACGCGAAGCGACACCCATTAACAGACCGCCGCCGATGGCCCCAGGCAGCCGTTTTGCTTTTGGCAGCCGGAACTTAAAGCTCTTACTGAGCACCGAAGAAATGAATGCCCCCACCACGATACAGATGACAAGCAGTTCTTCCGGACCGATGCCGATCGTCGGGTAGGCTGCAAACATATTGTTCAGATAGACATTATTATAAACCATCTGCTCGCCGAACATCGATGCCATAAAGACACCGCCAAGACGGGTTTCCGGACCGGTAACCGAAATCGAGGACATCGTGACGAACTGAATGGTTGCCACAACCCCCATCAGAAGTGCCACAAAACGGACATCCCAGTGCTGCTGGGTAAATGGATTTCCCTGCCAGTCTGTGAGACTGTTCTTCACACCCTGCCAGAAACCGCTCCAGCCGAATTTCCGAATCGTCACGAGGAGAAGCAGACCCACCAGAATCAAAGGCAACACCATGAAAGGCAAGCCGATTTCATACATACTGTATCCTTCTGCCATTGTCAGGGGTTCAATTAAATAATTACTGCCCCATGGATCATAGATATAGGCAAACAGTAAATTCCCAGTAATCATCGCAGCGATGACAATCCAGAATTGCACATAACCCATCCCGCTGCGATACAAGGCTCCCGATGCACAACTTCCGGCAATGGTCATGCCGATCCCGAATAATAATCCGCCTAATAAGTTCTGAAACCCAATGGGAACGGCCCAAAGCTGATCCACAGAAGCAACGCCCAGTGTCAGCGACAAGCCCCAGCCGATAAGCGCCGTGGACATCAGTACAAGGATCCCTTTACCAATTCTTGAATCCTTCACACTGACAAAATCGCGAACCGATGCCACGAAGCAGAAGTCCGCTTTCTGTAATAGAAAACCATAGGTTAAGCCAAAAATGGCTGCAAGTATAAACACTTCGATTGTAAACATCGTCCCAGTCCTTTCGACAATGGGAGAAGCCCCGTCACTTGCCCAGGGCTTCTCCACACGTTATCAGTTCTTCTTCAAGTAAATATAATAGTTTCCTTTATCTTTCACGGTACCCAGATGATCCGCCAGTTTATTCATTTTCACTGCTGCCGGTATCGTTTTGGTGGCAATGCTGTGATCTGTCACTTCCACGACAATCTGGCCTGAATCTGCTTTTTTCAGTCCATCAAGAGCAATGTTCAACGTATGCGGGCAAACCTCACCTACACCGTCCAATTCATGGTCGATGGTTAACTCTTTCAAATCCTGATCTGATAAACTCATGAACTTTCACCTCATTTATAAATTTCGTTGACCTGTTCAACAACCCATTCTTCTCCGGTTGCTTTTTCTGCTTCCCAGCCAATCATGCCATCTGCATAATTGTGCACATTTTCAATGCCGTTATCCTTAAAGAACTTCGCCACTTCGTGGCTTCTCCGGCCGCTCCGGCAGACCAGCACGTATTCCTGGTCCTTTTTGAATTCATTCACGAGATCCACCATTTCACTCATCGGTATCAAAGGAATACCAGGGATATGCGCTTCATCATATTCCTCAAGTTCTCTGACATCAATCAGTATTTCATTCCTTTTATTATTTTCATAAAGGGCCTTCACTTCTTCAAAACTCAGCTGTTTGACATTTTCTTTTTCTGTTGCCATGGGTCAAAGCCTCCTCCAGGTCGTAGATTAACCTTCAATATCCGCTTCCGGGTCATTTCCATACTCCGCCCACGAGCCTTCGTATGGTTTGATGTCATCAAAACCAAGCAGTCTCAGGGAGAAGTAGGAATGAGCACCTCTGACGTTTGTCTGGCAATACGGTATCACTGTCTTATCACGATCAGCTCCGGCTGCGGCAAACTGTTCTTCCAGGGCATCTGCGTCTTTGAAATACGGCACACCATCATCCGCTACTGCGTCGGACCATTCCAGGTGTGATGCGCCCGGGATATGACCGCCGCGTTCAGCACGTACATCTTCACCGGAAAATTCACCTTCAGAGCGGGCATCGAGGAACATAGCCGATTCATTGTCCCGATTCGCTTCAACATCTTCTTGTGACGACTGCAATTCCGGATTCAACTCTGCGGTGAAATTCCCCTCTTCTGCTTCAGCAGGTTCAGTGGAAATCGCTTTTTCGTCAGACAACCAGGCCGTAAAGCCACCGTTTAAAATACGGACATCTTCATGACCGTATAACTCCAATGCGTAAAAGAGTCTGGAAGCCCACAGGCTGTCCCCGTCGTCATATGCTACGACTGTCGTATCCTCACTTACACCGATGGATTGCATCAACTCCTGAAAGCCTTCTTCAGGAGGCAGTACACCGTCCACCGGATTGTCCGGATCGCTCAGTTGACCCGGTTCAACGAGCTGCGCACCGGGAATATGACCGCTTTCGAATCCTTCGCGGCGGACATCCACGACGACCACATCCTCACCTTGATCTTCGAGCCAGTCTGTGTCAACGAGCAGATCGCCATTTTCGTAGTCGGACGCGTCCACGACGTCTCCTTCCGTAATATTATCTGCTGTATTTTCGATATCTTCCACAGATGGGTCATTGTTGCATGCAATTAATAATGCCGATAATACTGTAATAGACGTGATGACTTTTTTCATAATTACCCCTGCTTTCGTGTTGTTTTGTGATGTTGTTGTTCACTTTACCATAATCCCGATAAGAATACAATGGTTTTAAATCCGATGATTTTACTTGTTTTTATACCCTTGAGTGTTTATACTATGTAGAAGGTTTTATTGAATGGTTTACATTTAGGGAGTTGATTGTATATGAATCGTATCGGAATTAAAAAGCTCCTCATGACAGGAGCTCTCATCACCCTTGCCACAGGCTGCGCGCTTGAAGATGGTGAAAACAGCAACAACAATGAAGGTGCATCTGCCGGGGACGCCGGAGAATTGACCAATGTGCAATTCTATGTACCAAGCGAAGAAGAGGATCTCGTTTCCATCATTGATGTCGTTTCCGGAGACCACGTCGGAGATATTGATGTCGGCCAACGGCCAACGATTGTGACCTTTGCCAGTACCATGAGAGAAGCGTTCGTTGCCAACCAGGACAGCAGCACGGTTTCGATCGTCAATACGCAGTCGCTTGAAGAAACGGCTGAGATCGATGTTGGACCACGCCCCCATGGACTGGCATTATCAAGTAACAACAACACGCTGTATGTAGCCACAGTTGGCGATCAGTATCTCGACGTTGTAGATGTTGAGTCAGAGGATGTCACCTCTCAAATTGACTTAGGCCATGATGCCAAAAGTAATTATGTATACCTCAATGAGGATACGCTCTATGTGACTGATCACGAGAACGATGTCATCTATGTCGTGGACGCCGAATCAGAAGAAGTGACGGACACATTCGAAACTGGCGAGTTACCTCGTGTGGTTCGCGTATATGATGAAACCTTGTATGTAGCCAGCGGTGAAAGTGGTCTTCTTGAGATCATCGATCTTGATTCCGGTGATTCATCTTCCATTGATACCGGTCACGGAGCCACTGATGTCATTGTCACCGAAGACGGGCACTATGGCATCGTCACTTCCATCGAAGGCGACAAGGTCGTTAAAGTCGATCTTGAACAAGGCAGCGTTGTGGCTGAAATCGACGGACAGGAGGGCGCCAAGCACCTCGCCTTCAACCGTGAAGAATCCCGGGCGTACGTGACACTCAGTGAATCAAACGAAGTGTCCGTGATTGATGTGGACAGTTTCGAAGAAGAGTACCGGATTGAAATCGGTGGCGATATGCCGCATGGTATTGACATCAAAGCACTCCCCGGCATCGGAGGCAGTTGCTGATCAATTAACATGCAAAAGGCCCGGAGCTGAGTGCTCCGGGCCTTTCTTATATCCATTCAGATTTCTTTTGCGTATTTTTTCAAACCTTGACTCATCTGCTCAATTTCACTGATGAACTTCGCCAGTTCTTCCGTTGACGTTGCCTGTTCTTTCCCTGTCTTCACCACTTGTTCCACCACGGACTGAATTTCATCAATCGATTGACGCAAACCGCTCAGTGTCTTTTCAATCTTTTCCGTGGAATCGAGGGTTTCTTGAGACAGTTTCCGAATCTCTTTCGCAACGATATTGAATCCCTGACCATATTCACCAGCTCTGGCTGCTTCAATCGACGCATTCAGTCCAAGAATATTTGTTCTTGAAGCAATTTTTCGAATGAATTCCAATACTTCGTCCGTATTTTTCATACTTTCAGCGGCCTCATTCGATTGCAAAAGAAGCGCATTACTGCTTTTTGCAAGACCCCCTGCACTCTCTGAGATTGCTCCAACCTGCTCATTTGCATTGGTCAGTGAACCCGCAATCTGATCAGAGATGCGCCTGAGTTCCCGCTCATTGTATTCCTGCATCTGAATGGCCAATGCGCCGATAACTTCACCATCCTCCATTACCGGGGCCGCAAGTCCGGTGAAAGACACGCCAAAGAATGCTTCAGGCACTTCATCTTTTATAAAGCGGCTGTTCTCAATACAATCAGCCAGCGGTTCTTTCGGATCAATCGCCCGTCCCTGTTCCGCTCGTATATCGATCTTCGTCCCGGGATAATACGCAAGCCATGCGGATCGATCCGTAACACCCATGCCTACATCCGGCAGAACCTTATGTAAGAGTGGCAGGACATCAAGAAAGGATTTCAGTTTCGGATGGATCGTGTCATTCGTTTTCGTTTCAGTGTTCATGTGGATCACTCCTTGGAATATTTCACAAAGAAGATTATACCATTAACACTGCGACAATAATACTAAAACTCTTTACTCATTCCAGAAAGGTGATCAGCGGTTCCGCAGGAAGACATACACGCTGCCAAGGACGAACAGCCCACCGGTAAACTGCTGCAAAGTTATCATTTCGCCTAGTAAAAACACGGCCAGTATCGATGCCCCTACCGGCTCCCCCAAAATACTCATACTGATTGTCGTCGTGTTCACATACTTTAAAAGAAGATTATAAATCACATGGGCCAAAGTCGGAAAGATCGCCAAAAGCCAGAACAACTGCCATTCCGTCGTGCCGTAACCGGTGATCTCGACTTGCATCACCAGGTTATACAAAAGCAATAGAACCCCTGCGATGAAAAACACACAGAAACTGTAGATCCAGTGTGAGATCTTCTTCACCGTGGTTTGTCCGATTAACAGATAGCCGACGATCGCAATGACACTCAGAAATGATAGTACATCCCCCAGAAGATGCGCAGGACTGATACCGATATCACCGATTCCGATAATGACAATCCCGATAAAGGCTATACTGATCGTCACTACCGTCCTCAGATCCGTCCTTTCTTTATAAAAATAATAACCGCCTGCAAGTGCCACAATCGGCTGCAAGGCAAGGATGATCGTGGAGCTTGCGACGGTGGTCAGTTTCAGGGACCCGAACCATAAAGCAAAGTGCAGTGCAAGGAAGATACCTGATCCGCAGAGGATCAATACGTCTCTACCCGTCAGCCGGAACAAGTCCTTTCGTTTCCACCAGACAAAAGGCACTAACAAGAGACTCGCAAGAAACATGCGGTACATACTGATGACGGTCGCGGGTGCTTCTGACCATTTCACAAAGATGGCAGCAAACGAGATTGCAATGATGGAAATGGTCAGTAACAGCCCGGTTTTCGGAATTGCTTCCTCATTTTGAACTGGTCTGATGGCTGCCATCAGTACCCTTGCTCCGTATTGACTTGATTCGGCAACGCTTTACCCCTCTCAAGTTGCCCCACTGTATCCAGAAAACACGCCAGCCCTTCCTCTGCCGTTGTAATGGCAGAGATATGCGGCGTGATCTCGATACCCGGATGTGTCCAGAATGGATGAGCCTGCGGCAATGGCTCCTCAGAAAAGACATCGAGGACGGCTTCTTTCACCTGTCCCTGATCTAGTGCATCCAGAAGTGCTTCATCGACAACCGACTCCCCGCGTCCCACATTGATAAAGAGGACATCGTGACAAGCTTCAAAGAATTCACTATCAAAGTACTGCTGCGTTTCATTCGTCAGCGGCATCGTATTAATGATCAGATGGGCCGATTGCATGCTTTTTTCCCAGTCCGAATCCGTTTTATCCGGCGTTAAAACGTGCATGAACGGTTCTTTTGTTTCCCCGGATCGGGACACACCTGTCACCGTCATCCCGAAGAAATCACAGGTTTGAGCCACTTTCGATCCGATTTCCCCCGTGCCGTATACCACAACATGACGGGTGTTCAACGGATCAGGAGGGATGAAATCCCACTCTTTCAAAACCTGGATTCGCCTGAATTCTGCATGTTTCTGCGTCTGACGAAGCAAATAGCTTAGTGTATATTCACTGATCCGCTCCCCAAAGGATGTGACTGTTCGGGTTAACAGTACATCTTCAGGCCAGTCAATCCCGTTCATCAGTTTATCCACCCCGGCCCCGAGGGAATGAACCCACTTGAACCTTGACATATCCACATTGCCAGGGCGTTTAAAAGCAACCAGCGCATCCGCTTGAGTCACGTCACTTTCTGAGACGTCATCCGGATGACGAAAGAGTAAAGTGTAATGGTCCAGTGCGCGGTGTTCTTCAATCAATGCTCTCATATGATCATGCATTGGCGTTGCAATCAGTATCGTCTCGATCTTCATAACCAGTCCTCCTATGAAATCTATTTCGCTTTTCCAAGTATAGCAAAAGATGCACAGCTTCGTCAGAAGTGCTGTGCATCTTTTATCACGTTACGTTTTTCTACGGGTTTTGAGAATCGAATAAATCAGCCAGATGAACAGGAATAAAAAGACAATAAAGACCACTTCAAAAAACGGCAGTGTCAAAATGGATTCATTCATCGTTCCACCGACAGTCACCCCGATAATCAACGAAGCAAAAACCAGACTGACGGCAATCAGCAACAGGCTGAGCGTCAGCTGATTGCCGATCCGGCTGATGCTCTCTGCAGCCCTTGCCGTATCAGGCGACCTCACTTCGACATGGACCTTTCCCTTTTCTGCTACCGCTGACACCTTACGAATCATGTGCGGCAGTTCTTTCATCAATTCTCCGTATTCCAGCACCTGGGTCATCGTTCTGTCCATGATCGACTTCGGGCTCATATACTCTTTTAACAATTCATCACCCAACGGTTCGACCACTTCCATGATACTGATCTCCGGATCGAGTTTCACGGCGATCCCCTCAATGGTCATCAGCGACTTACCAATAAGAAGAAAATCCTGCGGCACCTCAATGCCATGCCTCGAAATGATCCGCAGCACATCATTGACCACTTCGCCCAGACCCACATCCGTCAGATGAGCGGTGAGGTAAAGATCCTGAAATTCATCCAATTCGCGCTTCAATCCTGATAATTCGACTTCAGGAGGAACGGAGCCGACTCTCGCAACAGCCTTGACCAGTTCATTTGTATTCTGCCGAAGAAGCGCCATTACCATCATCGCCGTTTCGTTACGCATTTCCTTATTCAGCCGGCCCACCATTCCGAAGTCGATGAGCGCAATCCGTCCATCGTCCATCAGTAATAAATTCCCCGGATGCGGGTCTGCGTGATAAAAGCCGTGGACATAAATTTGACGGGTGATCGTGGAAACAAGCTGTTCTGCGAGAAGTTCCTTTTCCGGGATATGACCTTCTTCCTCGATCACGTCATTGAGTTTTCTCCCTCTCACACGCTCCATTGTCAATACCTGTCGAGTCGAGAGGGTCGTATATACGCCCGGAATCTTCAGAAACTCCTCTTCACGATGCTGCTTTTGCATCCGTTCTGAATTTCTGGCTTCAATGCCATAATCCACTTCCCGCCTCAAACTCTTGGCCAGCTCCTCTATGTAAGCTGTGATCCGGTAGCGTTCAGCCCACTCAAGGCGTTTTTCGGCAATGGAAGCCATCTCAAATAAGATATCCAGATCAATTTCAATTTGCTGACGAATACCCGGACGTTGTACTTTTACAGCGACTTCTTCTCCTGTATGGAGCAAAGCACCATGAACCTGACCGATGGAGGCGGTCGCCATGGGGTCCTCATCAAAAGACAAAAAAAGATCGTCGAGCGGCGCTTCAAGCTCTTCTTCGATCAACTGCTTCACTTCATCGAATGGCACTGGCTTCACATGGTCCTGAAGCTTTTCGAGTTCTTTTGTCAGTGACCTTGGTAAGCTGTTCGTTCTCGTGCTCGCGATTTGACCGAGTTTAATAAACGTCGCCCCGAGATCTTCCAACAGAAAACGAATTCTTTCTTCTAATGAGCGGTTTGACTGTTTTTCAAGCATCCGCCACTTTCTCGGAGCTGAAACCTGCTCTAAAAGACCCAACTTATGCATCATGAACCCGAATCCATTCCGGGTAAATGCCATGACTATTTCACGGAACCGTTGCACATGCTTCAATCGTTTCATGCTTTCCACCTCCTTCATAACAAGTGTTCTCTGTCTATTACATTCCACAACGGTTGCAAAGATTCCTTTCTTTTTTCATTTTGTTTGGTACTTAATGAGCGAAAGGAGGCGATGAAGATGGAAATGCTTTTGCCGTTTATCAGTGATATCGGGTTTCCTGCTGCGATCACGTTTTACCTGTTGTATCGCATAGAAGGAAAACTCGATACATTGAATGGATCGATCCAGAAGTTACAATCCCTCTCGATCATCCCGCCTGCAACAACCAGCCGGGAAGAGAAATTCCGCTGAATCAGGAATCCGGATCCTTCAAAAAGGAAAACCAGTCCGCGTATTCGGACTGGTTTTTCTTTTCATCATGTTACATTTCCATATCTTCATCCAAATAGGCATCGGCTTCTGCCAGTTTTTCCAACGCTTCATTCAACTGATTTTCAGCCACTGAAAATTCAAGTACATAATTCATTCCAGGTTCCTTCTGACCATCAGCCAATCCTTTTAATCCTCGTTTTAACGGATGGTTTTCCGGATCAGGAATTGCTCCTACACTCACATCGGGGCGACCCTGTGCACGAACAGGAACGAACATCATCCCGTCATTCTTTTCAGGGATTCGTTCAACGTAAACTGCCTCCGTATTTAACGTACGCAAACCAGCAGCTGCCTTTTCTGCATCATTCTCACTTTTGAAATAGGCCAGTATTTTTTTCACGATACAACCTCCCCGTTGTATTTATTCATTTATATTATTCCCATCCATCCAAATTATGAAACAATCTGGAATGACTCATCAGCCGTTCGTCAATTGACGAATCACAGCTTCGCACTGGGGATAAATCGCCAGGAGGTCTTTGCGGTCATATAAAATGAAATCCTCGAATTCAAAACCAGGGGATACCATACAGCCAACCAGGGAATAATCCCGATCATCATCCATATCCGAAGAGGCTCCGAAAATCGTCCCTTCAGGAACAAGGAGCTGGGCTGATTCTCCCTCATCAATATTCAGTCCAAGCTTTTTTGACGTGTAGTTTCCTTGAGGATCAATCATATGTATGGTAAGCGGCGAGCCATCGTGGAAGTACCAGATTTCATCGGCCTTCAAGCGGTGGAAATTAGACACCTGTTCCTTTGGTAAAAGGAAATAAATACTTGTATACTGTGCCCGTTCAGCGCCCTCCTGATTCACACAGCTCTTATCGCTTTTCAAGACCTCCCGAAAATAACCCCCTTCAGGATGTTTCTTCATGTTCAAAGCGGTGATCCATTCAGCTGCTGTGTTTCGCCCCATAAGCCTCACTCCATTCCCTAAGGTCATTGAATTTCAGTCTACAGATATTAGGGATCAAGTTCAAGTTCTTGCATCCTGTTCGGTAAATTCAGTATCGTAAGAACCGATACAGGTTTCCGATACTATCCTCGACAGGAGTCTGATGACCGATATGAAGCTAAGCATACTCGACCAAGCCCCGATTACGCAGGGACACACTGGAGAACAGGCGCTGCAGTACGCCATCGAACTGGCCAAACTGGGGGAAGAACTGGGTTTCCACCGGTTTTGGATGGCCGAACACCATTCAACTGATGCATTTGCCAGTTCTGCTCCTGAAATCACGATTGCTCACATTGCAGCCTTGACGGAACGGATCCGTCTCGGCACCGGCGGGGTGATGATGATGCATTATTCGCCGCTGAAAATGGCAGAAGTATTCAAGACATTAAGTGCACTGGCTCCCGGACGCATTGATTTCGGTGCAGGAAGAGCACCAGGCGGGGACCGTGCGAGCATGTTTGCCCTCTCTGAAGGGCGTGAACCGATGCTGAACAATATGTATGAAAAACTGGGCATCACAATGGACTACCTGGCAGACCATGTGCCCCCTCACCGGATTTACGATCAGGTGAAAGCAGAACCTGCCAATGTCAGCCGTCCTGAAGCCTGGCTTCTTGGATCCAGTGGTAACAGCGCTCGACGCGCAGGCCAGATGGGCGTTGGTTATTCTTTTGCACAGTTCTTCAACGGCGAATTATCCAAAGCGATTCTTGACACTTACCGGGAGAATTTCAAACCATCTGAACTCATGACAACCCCGGAGATTAACGTCAGCTACCTGACCACCGTTGCAGATTCTGAAGAAGAAGCGGCCTATCACGCATTGCCTCAGGATATCGCCAGGCTGATGCTGATGAAAGGGAAGATCACCGGAGCCATGACCCCAGAAGCCGCTCAGGACTATCCGTTAACAGAAATGGACCGGATGCAAATTGAGAGCATGAGGGCTTTACATCTGGTTGGAACCCCTTCGCAAGTTGCAGATCACCTGAGCGCCGATCAGGAAACATACGGCTTCGATGAAGCGATGATTGTGAGCATCCCTCACAGCCAGGAAGTCCGCTTAAACGTCTACAGACACCTTGCGGAACAACTGCTATAACGAAAACTGCCCTTCATGCAGAAGAACATGCCACCCTTTCACAGAGTGGCATGTTTCTTTTGATACAATAAACTGTCAATTCAACAACGAAGTACCTGCGTGGATTATAATCAACATCAATGCTGATAAAGCCATCATCCTGTGGGCACGTTTTCGCCGGCCTGTCGCTTTCTGATTACGAATCCATCCTGAACTGAGCAAAACCAGATAGAATGACAATGCCGCCAGACCCGTCCACTGGACAGGTCTCAGATCCGTCAGGCCGTATGCCACGATCGCTTGTCCTGCATGCAGGACAACAAACACGCCGGAAAGAACGGCAATTTTCCGATGATAAAGCATGAGCCGTTTGGCGATTTTCGCCATTCTGACTTGGCGCAGTCGGTTCCGGGACTTACGGATCAACAGAAATAATACATAATATCCGCTGTTAAACAAAATTAAGCATGATGCAATATAACCTGTAAGCAGAATCATGTGACGGACCTCCTCTAAACTGAAATCGTCCTAAGTCTACCAAAATACCGAGAAGGCCGTAGTGATCTGGTTCACTTCGTGAAGAGATTATTGAAGCAGGTGTTGTTGTTTCGCAAAATCCAGGGCTGCTTTTATTTCCAACGGCCTGCTGACGCAGTAGCCTTGCACGTAGTCACACTCCTGATCCAGGAGGTATCTCATCTGGTACTCCTCTTCCACTCCTTCAGTCACCACGCTCTTCCCTAATTTATGGCACATCGAAATCAAATCAGACAGAATCGGGTCTTCTTCAGAATGATCGCCAATTCGATTTGTAAACGTCCGGTCTATTTTCACACGGTCCACAGGCAAATTCTGCAGTCTTGCAAAAGAAGAATAGCCTGTCCCGAAGTCATCCAGGGAAACCGTCACACCTTTATTTCTTAATTGATTCAAATGCCTTCTCATTTCGTCATCTTTGTCGAGCAAGATCGATTCTGTAACCTCCACTTCAAAGGATGAGGGATCCACTCCATTGATCTTGCAAAGGTCTAAAAACCTTTCAGAAAAGTCCTTTCGCAGCAATTGAATTGCCGAAACATTTACGGCGACTCGCAACTTGTTCAACCCTTCTTTTTCAAGCTTATATACAAACTGACAGGCCTGATCGATGATGGTATACCCTAAATCAACGATCAGATGTTTCTTCTCAGCGATCGCAATAAATTCCAGAGGAGACAAAGGGCCGTATGTCGCTGATGTCATTCTCGCCAACGCCTCGTAACCACTGACTTTTCCGGATATCAATTCAAGCTGCGGTTGAAACATCAGGTGGAACCGAGCCGGGTTACCTTGATGAATGACGCTCTTGATTTCCTGCACGATCCGTTCTTCCCGCTGGATTTGTATTTCCATCTCATCATTGAAAAATAGAATGCGATGAGTGTTTTCGATGTCCAGCTGATTCAATGTTATCGCTCCCCTTTTCGTTAATTGGTCCAGGGTAAGCATTTCTTTTCGACTTTCTACAATGCCAATATTTGAATGAATGGCACTGATCTGCCCGTCATCCTGGATCAGTTCATCGATTTGGTTCAAAAGGAATTCCGCATACATCTCCAGCAGTTGGCTGTTGCCGGGATCGTCTACATACAAGAAAAAACGGTCAGCACTAAAATGAAACAACATATCGGAGTTCCTTATATTCTCCCTGAGTGACTTCGCGATCATCTGCAGCAATTCGTCTCCATATTCATAGCCGTGAGAAAGATTTATCGCACCGAAGTGACGGCAGTTGATCATGAATACAGCCATATTCTGCACTTCACCGTTTGCCAGTTTCGCTTTCATAAACTTCTGCATATAGCCGTAATTCGGCAAACGGGTCAACGGTTCAAAATAGGCCAGCTGAAGGTGTTTTTTCGATTTCCGGTACCAGCCAGCAATTAAAAAACCGGCAAACAGCAGGACACTCGCATAGATGACAACATTGTTCCGGAGTATTTCCTGCCGGACTTCAACGGCCCTGTCAGACGATTTCATGATTGACAGTGTGCCAATAACCGTCTCGTCTTCACCGGTAACCGGAACAAAAATTCGATACCCACCTTTGTGTTCATATATTTCATAGCCATCCGAATCCATGTCATGGATCGGCTCTTCTTCTGCATCCTGCAACTGACCAAAACCAAAGCCTGACTGATCGGGAAAGGTGATCCTCTTACCCTCACTGATAAATGCGACATCAATCACGCCATCCAGCAAACGCATCTCTTCGAGCATATTCGCCACTTTAAATCCATCAAAGAATCCAGCTGCAACGTTCGCCTCAATCCCAATTTGACTGAACGCCCCATCATCCAGGCGATAATAGCCAAACTTATATGGGACACCTGATTTCGTATCCGACCGGATTTCTTCTACCAGACTGTCCTGCACACTATGAAGAAACTGTCCGGCTGGATGTTCATCAGTTGCCGTCCATCCGATGTAATCTCCAGAGCTCGAGTGCGTTACTTCGCCTGCACGGTTGTACAAGTAAATGACATCCACATTGAACTGATTCACAAGATCAACCAACTGTTCATTCGACAGGTTCTCATGATTCATCATGACCGACTGTCCTGCTGCTTCAAGTCGTTCTTCCAAAAGCTCATTGATGAATTCCCGGGCGGATGCCGCTTTCGTAAAGGTATCCGAATAACTCTCAGCTAATTGGATCGCATGCTCTTTCATTTCGGCGTTGACTTCATCTATGCGATTGACCACCGTCGAGTAAGCCATGACCGAGAAGAAAATGGTCACAAGAAAAAAGCCTGCAATAAAGCCTTTTACGTTCATGGATTTCATCGAAGTACCTTTCATCGGCATCACCTGTGATTCCCTGTTATTTTAAAACCTTTATCCGACTTTTCGAATCAGGAGCCTTTTACTATTCCTGATCAATCCAGCGAATTCACACCCTTTTTCATGACCTTTTTTACTTATTATTTTTATAGATACTGGTAGTATAACAGATGTTTACACTACAGTTATAGTGTTAAATGAAAATAGTTTTGCTCCGTTCGCATGTCGAACCTGCTTGTTATCCTGATTAACTGAAGTGATTCTGTTTTGAGCTCTCTTATCAGCTGTGTTACTCTGACGGGCAAGGAGCGTGATGATATGAAAGCCATACAGATCAATACCTTTGGCGGACCTGAAGAACTGAGATACTGCGATGTGGATGAACCGACTCCTTCAAACGGAGAAGTCATCGTCCACGTTGAAGCGATCGGTGTAAATTATGCCGATACAATGAGACGCCAAAATCAATATGTCGTCGATACCCCGCTGCCATTTATTCCTGGTTCGGAAATCGCCGGAACGGTGAAAGAAGACGGAGAAGTACTGAAAGCCGGTACAAGGGTGGTCGCCTTGACAGGTACAAATGCCTACGCTGAACAGGTTGCTGTTCCTGAACAGCAACTGATCCCTATTCCTCAAAATTTATCCAATGAAGAAGCTGTAGCTCTTCCCCTTCAAGGACTGAGTGCTTACCACATATTGAAAACCATGGGGCAGCTTAAATCAGGGGAAACTGTGCTGATTCACGCTGCAGCCGGAGGGGTCGGCAGTCTGGCTGTGCAACTGGCCAAACGTTTCGGTGCCGGGCAAGTCATTGCGACAGCAAGTACGGAGGAAAAAAGAGCATTGGCAAAAACGCTCGGTGCAGATGTAACCATTGATTATACACAGACAGATTGGACAGACGAAGTCTGGAAAGCCACTGGTGACAAAGGGGTTGATGTGGCGTTGGAAATGGCCGGCGGCCGGATTTTTAACGACACCCTTGGGGTACTCGCTCCATTTGGGCGTCTGGTATTTTTCGGCGCTGCCAGTGGTGAACTCCCAACACTTTCCCCCTTCGATCTATTGGAAAAAAACAAAACCGTGACCGGTTTCTTTTTGCCTCAAATGATGACAAGACCGGATGAATTCCAATCCAGTTTGAAAGAGATTTTCGAACTGGCTGCAAGTGGTGCTTTGAAAATGACGGTGGGTCCTGAATATGGACTTGCCGATGCCCATCAGGCACATACAGATATGGAAAAACGCAGGACATCAGGGAAAATCATTCTCAAACCATAACGAAAATCATGACAAATTTGAAAAAAGAGGCTGGGACAAAAAGGCTTGAATGATCAAAATACGCTTCCGATTATCATAAATTGATAGTCGGAAGCGTTTTGTCTGTTGATACAAATATAAAAAACAGTATAACGCAGTGTACTTTCTCAAGTTCACTGCCATGAGTGCAAAACCCATTTCTTTTTTCACTTTGTCTTTGCCTCTCACCGACATTCTGGTGAAATGCAAATTGGCCTTCAGAAATCCAAAAACTGGTTCGACATCGACTTTACGTCTGCCATAAATCGCGCCAGTTTCTTCTTCCGAAAGCAGTTGACGAATATGCTCTTTTTGCAGCTCCCATTTTTCATTGTAATAAACCTTACGGTTTTTGCCTTCTTTCGCTTTTGTGCAACTGGCCCGTAAGGGACAGCCCGTGCAGTCTTCACTTTCATAGACCTTGAATGTTCGTTCGAATCCTGCGCGATCGGTTCGTTTGGATACATAGCGAAAGGTGACTTTTTTGCCGTTTGGACAGAGAAAATAGTCTTGATCCTGATTGTAATTCCAATTCATCACATGGTAGCGATCGGTTTTGAATGACCGTTTCTTTTCTTTTCGGTACATACTATACGTGATCAGTGGTGTGCTTGATAGACGGTTCAAAAAAATATCCTCATAATTTTGTTCGCTTCCGTATCCGGCGTCCCCAACAATATAGTCAGGCAGTGAAAAGTACCGTCTCTCGATGGTATCCAGAAATGGAATCAGGGTTCGTGTGTCAGTCGGATTTGGATAGATGTCATAAGCGAGCGTATATTGTCCTTCCGTTGCAATCTGGAGATTGTAACCGGCTTTCAGTTGGCCATTTTTCATATAGTCATCTTTCATTCTCATAAACGTGGCATCATGATCGGTTTTCGAGTAACTGTTACGATCACCCAGGATCGCGAGATCCTTCTCATAACGTGCTTTACGTTCGATGAAATCCTGAAATTTTTTACGCTTTTCTTTCGGCTTTTTCCGCTCTGATCTCAGTCTTTTTCTTTCCTTCGCATCATCATTCTCTTCGATTTGCTTGTCGTAATCCTGAACGGTCTGGTCCAACTCTTCATGAACTTTATTCAGCTCATCATCCGTTAAGGCTTCCTGATCTTCCAGTTCAATCGCAGGAATGATTTCCTGTTCAATCAGTTCATCATAGATCGCATTTGATTTCGTAACGATATCATGATGATACCGTTGCACGGATTTTTTCCATACGAACGTGAATTTATTCGCGTTGGCTTCGATCTTTGTACCATCAATAAAAATTGCTTCGTTATCAATTGCTTCTTCCTGAACCAGTCGGCTTCTGAATTGCACAAAACACTGACGTAAGAGCTCTTCAACGTCGGGATGTACTCTGAATCGATTGATCGTCCGGTAGGTCGGCGCGTGTCCTTGTGCCAGCCACATCATTCGAATACTGTCCTGCAATAAGGCTTCAATTTTCCGTCCAGAAAAAGTCGATTGAGTATACGCACAGAGAATCACCTTCATCATCATTTTCGGATGATAAGAAGGGCGACCCTGACTTTTATAAAAAGCTTCAAAAGCTTCTTCAGGTATCGATTCAACCAGGTCATTCACTGCAAAAGCGACATCATTTTTTTGTAATTGAAGCGATAAATCCATCGGCAAAACGAGCTGATTCATGTTATAATCGAGAAACATAAGGATACCTCCGGTTTTGTTATGACTTGGTCGTTCTAACTTAATCCGAAGGTATCCTTTTTTTATGTAAAAATCAAGACCTGACGGTCTTTCAATGCAGTTGATTGTCAAAAATACATGAGACGCCTGCGGGAAAAGCAAGAGCTGAAGATCCACCGGCGGTGGTTTTCCGACGGTTAGCTGAAGCCTTGCCCGCGGCAAGCGATTGTATTTTTGCACAATCAACCCTTCTATACAGAAAACCCACACCGTTTGGTGTGGGCCTCTTTATTTACTGGGTTTTGTCCCAGCCTCTTTTTCATTATTCAATGGATATTGATGATGATCAATCTTGAATCATTTCATGTAAGAAACAGGCACCGACCACGCCTGCATCATCTCCTAATTCGGAGCGGATAATGCGGGTTTTCCCGCGCATGCTTTCGTACAGGTATACGTTTGTGCGTTCACGGATCTCGTCAATCAGATCCTCATCACTCATCGTCCCCCCGCCAAGCACAATCACTTCCGGATTCAGGACATGGATCAGGTTAGCCACGGTTTTCGAGAGGTAGTCCAACCAGGTATTCACCAGTTTTTCCGCCGCTTTCTCATGGTTACGCCAGCCGGTTACAAGTGCTTTCGGCGTTGGATAAAGACCATTTCCTGATCGTAACTGCCAGGCCAGCGCTGAACCGGAAGCCAATCGCTCAACGGCACCCGAATTAAGAGATGAAGGCATTCCCTCCGTATCGGAAATGATCATATTACCCACTTCACCTGCATTGTCATGTGCGCCTCGGATAAGACGGTTTCCGATCATGATTCCTGCACCAACACCTGTACTGACAGTGATGTAAATCGAACTTGCGGACCCTCTTGCCGCTCCGGCAAAAGCCTCTCCAACTGCTGCAGCATTTGCGTCATTCTCGAGATTCACCGGGACACCGAGTATTCGTTTCAGCTCATCCACCAGCTTAAACCCGTGCCAGCCCGGCAGATTCGGTGGATCAAGAATGATTCCTTTTCCAGTATCCAGAGGTCCGGGGGCAACGACGCCTGCTGAGGAAAGCTGATCCGTTTCTCCCAAGGCTTTGCAAATCAGATTTATCGCATCATGAGGATGCTCAGGTGTAGGAAAAGCGAACTGCCTCACAAGCTCCGCCCCTTCATTCATCCAGCCACCTTTAATGGATGTGCCGCCAATATCAATTCCAGAACGCATGATGTCCTCCCCCTGTCATGACTGAATCCAACTGACGATGAGGACTACAATCAGAAAGATTACCAGGTACATCAGTACTGAGCGGACAGAACGTTTGATATTATCCTGCTTTGCCTGATGTTCTTTGCCTTGACGCCCTTTTTGACTCATATAGAAGATAAACAGAATTAAAATGATGAGAAAAGGGATGACAGATAACAGTGCTTGTTGCATATGAATCAGTCCCCGTTTCAGATTTGTTTATGATTCAGTACGTCTTCAATCAGTCCTTCATGTTTCTGATTATACCAGATTGACAGCCTGTGCAGGGCTCTTGTCATCGCAACGTACAAAAGCTTGATATCAATATCTTGATCTGTAAAAGCATCTTGATCGGTCAGGATGGTGACCACATCAAATTCCAGCCCTTTCGACAGATATGATGGCAAAATGACGATGTCTGTTCCATCATGTTCCTGGTTTTCATCGAGAAGTGAAACACTCATCTCACCTGATGCAAGGGATACCTCTTGATACACCCGCTCTGCTTCACGTTCCGTTTTCGTTACGATTGCAAAGGAGTGGTAAACATCACCCCTGATCTCACGATAGTGCTTGTATATGGCAGCTGCCGCTTCATTCATCGCCGTAAATTGGTGTATGTCCGGTTGCTCGTCATGACGGACAACGGGTTCTGCAAGCACCATTCCTTCATATGAGCTCTTCTGAATGACCCGGTTTGCCTCTTGCATGATCTCAATCGTCGTCCGGTAACTCTGTCTGAGCGTTTGAAAGCTAGCATTCACAAAGACATCCTCCATGACGTTTTGCCAACTTGTTATCCCCCGGTAGCTGTGAATGCCTTGAGATAAATCACCTAAAATGGTAAACAGACTCGTATTGCAAACCTGTTTCAAAACGACAAATTCCAAATAACTGTAATCTTGTGCTTCATCGATGAACACATTCTGGTACTGATGTTCCTTGTGAATACCGAACAGCCGGGATTCTATATACAGAAATATTGCCGCATCTTCAAGATCCAATTCCTTTTTTCGAAATGTTGTGCGGTGATGTCTGGTGAAGGTCTCAACTTCCGATTCTGACAGGTATTCCGATGCGATGTGAATCAATGTATCTTTATCTGTTAGCAGTTTTCTTGTCAGGGCCTCTGTTTTCGTTTTCGGCATTTGTTTTGTCAACTGGGGTAAAATCGTTTTTGCTTCTTTTCTCATAGCATCAAGATGAGCTTCCCGTTTATCCCACAGCTTCACGACCCGTTGCCGCCGTTCCTCTTCGTCTTTCACACGGCTTCTGAGTGCATCAATCTTATCATCATAGAGTTCTTCCACCTTATCCAGAAGTTCTTTGGATCTTCGTTTCACGGTTGCTTTGATGACTTCCCTGATTTTCATCAGTCTCTGATAAGGCGCGATATAGGTATATTCGTCTTCGTACAATTTACGGATTTCTTCTGCGGTAAACAATGTATACCGGTCCAGGGTAATGTCCTGATCAGGAAGCCAGCTGTCGATAATCCCTTCAAGATAACTGTCGAGAATCACCTTCATGTTTTTTGACCCTTTGAATCCTGCAATCCATTCTATGTCTCCTGTGAATTGTTCCGGATCTATGATCGCTGCGATGCGTTCATCCTTCGATCGAAACGTAAAACGATCGCCGATAATGTGCTTCGTATAATCAGTAAAAGTGGTCTGCGTAACGAGGTCAACTCCCAGTTCCGGAAGGACATCGGAAATGTAGTCAAGAAACAGTCGGTTAGGAGCTAAAATCATTAATTGGGATGGATCGAAATCGTCTGCATAACTGTATATAAAATACGCCATTCTGTGCAGGGCAATCGTGGTCTTGCCGCTTCCTGCCACCCCCTGAACAAAGAGCGGACGGTTCATATCCGCACGGATGATCTGGTTTTGTTCGGCTTGAATTGTAGACACGATATCCTTCAGCCGGTTATCGGCACTTGTGGTTAACGATTCCTGAAGGAGCTGATCTCTGGCCGTCAGATCGATGTCGCGAATTTCCTGCAACGACTTTTCTTCAATGACAAACTGGCGCTTGAGTTCCAGCTCCCCATGAAACGTTTTTCCGTGTGCCTCATATGTGACTTCGCCAAGCTGGCCTTCATAATAAATATTGGCAATAGGTGACCGCCAATCCAGAATGACAGGTTCCTGGCTGTCTTGTTCTGTGAGCGATGTTTTTCCGATATATAATTTTTCCTTCTCTATCTTTCCCTCGGGCACAAAATCCATTCGCGCAAAATACGGTTCATCCTTCAGGCTCTCGAGCATCCGTAAATTCTTCCCCGTCGTATCCAGCATATTTGCATTCGCGAGGATATTGACATAACTGTTTGAACTGTCCAGGTGATCAAGGTCGATCAGTGCCTGCTTGATCTTGCTTTTATAATCAATTTTGCTTTGTCTTGCTGCTTCAAGAACTTCTTCAATGTATTCCGTCGTGTATTCAAGACGTTTTTGTTCCTCTTCTTTTGCCGGATGTTTGTCCGCTTTCATTTATATAACCTCCAACAGGGTAATCTCGTGACAGTATAGCATGTTTACTTTTTACATTGAACGAAGATTATAATAAACCTGCTGATTTTCACACGATTTCACACAGATTCACGAATCCTTTGAGAATACCGATTAAACCCCTTCATAGCAGGATATAATCTGTTTTAATACCTATTATTAAATTATGTGCTGATCATGATACTATTTACATCGCATGTGTATATGTTAGCATGACAGTCAGAATACAATGAAAGAGGGGAATTGCACAATGAAAAAGAAATTATTTACAGGTTTATCACTCGCAGTCACAATGGCTGTTGTTACAGCTTGCGGGGGAAATGATGAGGGAAACACAAACGAAGAAAATAATGGTTTATTGGACAATAACAATCAGGAAGAGGCTCCTGACAACGACGGCGACGGTAACGAAGCCGCTATGGAAGATGCCCTTGAAGATGAAATGGAAATGGACATGCCTGAACCAGACACAGAAGACCTTCCCGATGTAGTAGCTGAAGTCAACGGTGAAGAAATCGATCAGGAAGAATTTCTCATGACGTATGAGCCGCAATTTCAACAAATGGCCATGCAGTCGCAGATGAGCGGTGAAGAAGTTGACGAAGTAGAACTTCGTGAAATGGTTATCGACTCCATGATCAACAATAAGCTCCTGATTCAGGAAGCCGACGAACAGGGCATCGAAGCTACCGATGAAGAAATGGATCAGCTGCTCAGTGATTTGGCTGAACAAAATGGTCTCGGATCAGCAGATGAATTCATGGCTGCTTTAGAAGAACAGGGAACACCTGAAGATGAAATTATGGAACAGGTTGCCATGCAAGTGAAAGTCGATCAGCTGATTGCCAATGAGGCTGGCGACATCGAAGCATCTGATGCGGAAGTTGAGGAAATGTATGCCCAGCTTGAAGCTCAGCAAGAACAATCCGGCGGCGAATTGCCACCGCTTGATGAAGTTCGAGGAGAAATTGAACAGGAAGTCATCAGCCAGCAGGAAATGCAATTTGCACAGACGTTGATTGAAGAACTTCGAAGCGATGCCGATTACACGATCTACTTGTAATTAAAATTAATGGAAAGAAATATAATCAAAACAACGGAGCCTATCAAGTCGATAGGCTCCGTTGTTTTGATTATCCGGTTTTGACTCGCTCCTCTTGTAATGTCAACGAACCCCCACTGAGGTACAACGTTTCAGTGCGGGCTTGAGATAGCCAAACAGGTCTTTTCTTCTTACGAAGAGCGACGCTCTGCATGGTTCTTCTCAAATCACTGTTTTTGGTTGGTACTGGCGACGTACGATCGTTTTCCCACTTGCACCACCCTTCCGAAGAAGAGCAGTTCTTCCTTTCGGAAGAAACCACCACTCAGAATATAACTGGCGTGTGCTACAAGCCCCAACAAAAGTTGAGTACACATGGATGGTTGACGCACCCACTAGGCTATGCGCTAAGCAACAGCTTTACGTTTTTGAACGTCCATGATCATGGGCGTTTTTATTTTCGTTTTTTCATCCCATTCTACTATTTGGGATTTCCGAAGGATATTTAATGCTGCATTAATGTCGGCATGGATGCATTGTCCATTTTCACAGCGATAGAAGCCGCGATATAGGCGCTTCCCACTAAAGGAGTACATCGTGTTATCGCCTTTTGACCAAACCGGAATATCGTCATGATCCAGAAAACTAGCTTTAGACGTGTAGCTCTCTTCCTGCTTAACGAAACGGATGCCTTCCTTGAGACACTTGTTCTCAATAGCCGAAATCAATCTGTGGAAAGGAATTTGTACGAACTCTTGATTGTTTTTCTTCCCTAAATGCGATTCTTGTTTCCAACCGGCATTATAACCCATTACCACGGTATCGACGTTCAGTCGTTTTATCTGTTTGAACAACAAACCTACGGTTTGTGAAAGGTAGCCGTCTATTTGGAGATTTCGTTTACGCCAAAGAGAAGCTATTTGGTTTGTCACTATGCGTTTCGACAAGCCGTTTTCGATGTTTTTCTGTTTTAATTCGCTTATCTTTTTGTTGAAGTACTGATTAATGGATTTTAACTTCTTTCCATTAATCAAAAAGGCGTCCCCTTGATTCGTTGCACAACTAAGAAGATAATCTACACCTAAATCGCAACTCAAAGCTTTTGTCGTCGTTTGTTGTTTCTTCATTTGAGACATAGGTACTTCATATACATAATGAGCCTCAAAGAACCGACCATTTTGCTTTGGCACAATTTCAATGTAAGAAATGTTTTTATCCATTAAATTCTTTGGCATTCGCAGTCTCAAGGGACCAAAACGTTTTCTGAAAGCAGTATTCATTGGAATATTCCAATACCCGTCCTTATCCACTTTGGGAACTTGATAGATTTCGATGACGCGTTTAGCCGTGGAACGAGAATACTTTGGGAACTTTGGGCGACCTGTGAAACCTTCAGGGGTTGCTTTCCACTTCTTTAACGCTTCGAAGAAGCTCTTTACTTCACTGAGTAAGGTTCTTCGAACCGCTTGTACGGAGTTGGATTGAATGCCCCAATAGTTCATATCGGCCTTCATTGCGCTGTCTATTTCTTTTGTTGTCGCCATTTTGTTTTCATTCAAATACTTTTGTTTAATCGTATATAAGCCTACGTTGCGCAAAGCCTTGGAACTATGAGACATGCGTTGCAGAAGTCGAAACTCCCTAGCGCTAAGGGTGCTGCGACCAATGTTCTGCTTTTGGGTGAACCGTTGCATATTGACTGTTTTCTTTTTCTTGCGCAATACTTCAATCGGTTTTTTCCGTAAGCGTCAAAAATAAGCACGTGTAATTTTATTATTAGCTCCTTCATACTGTGATTATAGTAAAAGTACGAAGGAGTTGACGCGATGAATAGGAATGCTAACCTCAGAGATTTCTGGGAACATAAAGTTAAAGAGGTCCAAAAATCTGGACTGTCTGTAGCTGAGTGGGTTCGTCAAAATGATGAATTCACGGTCCATCAAGTGCGCTACTGGATTCGTAAATTTAAAGAAGAATCCAAATCACTTGCAACCGCAGAACAGCCGCAAACTAATTGGATACCCGTAAACGTTGATGCCACATCCCGACCTGATCCCCAAATGATCTATCTTACCCTTCCAAATGATAGCCGACTTGAAATCCCTTCGGGATTAGATCAGTCGGACCTCACCAATCTTCTTCGAGCAGTGAATGCATTATGATGTCTCATGCTCAGCCTAAACAAGTCTTCCTTGCAAAAGGTGCAACAGATTTACGGAAATCCATCGACGGATTAGCTGCCATTGTGCAGGAAGGGTTCCAACTGAATCCTTTCTCACCGTCGTTCTTTGTCTTCTGTAACAGACAAAGGGATAAGATTAAAATCTTGCATTGGGATCATAATGGTTTCTGGCTTTATTATCGCCGCCTTGAAAAAGGGACGTTTCCTTGGCCCAAAGCAGATGACCATCAACCCTTACTCATTACAGACAGGCAGTTAAGATGGCTTCTGGATGGGCTTCCGATTGATCAAAAAGGAGCCCACAGAAAGTTATCTCCTGAAAAAGTTGTATAAACTATTGAAGTGAATCGCGTTTCCATATAAAATAAATCTCGTTATGAAAAAATCTTCTGCGATCTCACCCAAAACAACTGAACATCTCGAAGACCGTGTCTCGAAACTTGAACGGGAAAAGGCTGAACTTGAACTTCAACTCAAATGGTACAAGGAACAGCTCAGCCTCCAGCAAAGACAAAAATTCGGTAAGTCCAGTGAAAAAACGGATCCGGATCAGCTGGAGCTGCCTCTGTTTAATGAAGCAGAGCAAGAACAACATCCGTCCGAAGAAGAACCAACGGTCGAATCGATTACATATGAACGTAAGAAAAAGCGCAAAGTCCGAAAGGACCTTACAGAAAACCTTCCATCAAAAACCATTGAGCATACACTCCCGGTTGAGGATCAGGTTTGTTCGTGCTGCAATGGAAAGCTCCATACAATGAAGCAACAAGTCAAAGAAGAATTGGAAATCATTCCGGCAGAGGTTAAAGTAATTCGATATGTTACCTATCTATACAGTTGCAGAGACTGTGAGAAAAACGGTACGGGAAACCCGATTGTTAAAGCACCTGTTCCAGAGCGGGCATTCCCAGGAAGCCTTGCTTCACCATCGATGGTCTCTTACATCATGGACCAGAAATTTGTTCAGGGGACGCCGCTTTATCGCCAGGAACAGGCATTCAATCGTTTGGGTGTTCCTTTATCAAGGCAGACCCTTTCAAATTGGATTCTTGAAGGTTCTGAACAGTGGCTGGAACCGATCTACGATCGGATGGTTGAGACTTTAACATTGCTCGATGTTCTTCATGCCGATGAAACGACTGTTCAAGTTCTCAAAGAGGATGGGAAGGAAGCGAGCTCTACCTCCTATATGTGGTTGTACCGATCAGGCATGAGCAGTGTGCCGATTGTGATCTACGACTATCAACCCGGACGCGCCAGTAAATATCCAATTCGTTTCCTTGAAGGATTTAAAGGATACTTGCACGTAGACGGATATGGAGGCTATCACGGCTTAAAACCGAAAGTCGAACTTGTTGGGTGCTGGGCTCATGCACGCAGGAAATTCGTAGATGCTGTGAAATCCTTACCTGATGATGGTTCGACAACCAAAAGTTCTGCACAGGAGGGTCTGGATTTTATCAACCAGCTCTATCGCATCGAAAAGCATATACAGGAAGAGCGCCTCTCTCCGGAAAAAGTCTATGACGTTCGTCAAAAACGTTCAAAACCTGTTTTGGAGGCTTATTCAGCATGGCTTCAAACGATGCGAGCCAAAACCTTACCGAAAACGCTCCTTGGAAAAGCCATTGTTTATTCTATCAATCAAATGGATCACCTGAGAAACTTCTTAAAGGATGGCCGCCTTGATATAGATAACAACAGAGCTGAGCGCAGCATAAAACCTTTTGTGATTGGAAGAAAAAACTGGCTGTTCTCCAATACACCGCGAGGTGCAAAGAGCAGTAGTGTTATTTACAGTATCATTGAGACAGCAAAAGAGAATCGTTTAAAGCCTCAAGCTTATCTGGATTACTTGTTTGAACATTTGCCCAATAGCAAGCAATCTGAAATGGATCAGTTTCTACCCTGGTCAGAATCATTACCAGAGGAAATTCGGATCAAATAATCGAATTTAAACTCAGTATAGGAAATCCGCATCTAAATTAATAGGTGCGGATTTTTGACGCTTACTTTTTTCCTAGCCATTTGTGTCACCTCCTTTTCCGACCTCAAATTGAATGATATCAATTCTTTACATCTATGCCATTCATTATACCATTTAACAAAATAGAAGCTAGATATATTTTCGAACACTTGTTCTTTTATTTGAAACACCTATCAGTCGTAAGACTGATGGCAATTCATCTCCACCTGAATCGCTGGGCTGACGCCCGTATCGCGAATCAGATGGAGTCTTCTTGCCTAATGATGATAAAAAACCCGGCTTTCCGGGAAACCAATGGCGAAAGCCTTCTTTTCACGAACACTTGAGTCGTTCAGTAATCTTCGCTGCCCAATATCAAACAGAACGCTTCCAAGGATCCTGTTTTGACCCCCGGAAGCGTTCTTATTATCTGATAGATTGTTCAACTCAGTTTCCTGTCAGCTTCACAATTACTGTACTTCGATATCGCCTGTCACTTCAGTTTCTTCATCAATGTCTGCTGATGCTTCGAACTCATCGCTTGCAAAGTAGACATTTCCTTCAACCGTCATACCCGCCAGGACAAAGCCGTTTGCTTCAACAAAGATGTCACCGATAAACGTTCCGTTTTGCAGACGAGCGTTTTCATTAAGAACGGTTAAACTTGGTGCTTCAAGCGTATACTGTTCCGTTACGTTACGGTCTTCGTCCTGCTCATACAAAGCAAGCTTACGCTCCGGCTCATCGCGGTTTTCCTGATCGCCTTCCATCACGAGATCCTGATCCGTTGTCACATCATCGTAGAAGTGGAGAATCCACGCGCCATCGGCACCGATGTATTCGTGCAGGTTGTCAGCATCCATCACTTCGTTGTACGTTGCACCGGTCATACCGTCCATGGCCATTTCTTCACCATCAACGTAGATCGTTCCATCGATCACTGTATCTTCATCGATATCCGATGAATCGAAATATTCTTCCCCGGCAAAATGAACATCGCCTTCAACTGTCATACCCGCCAGGATAAAACCATTCTCTTCAACAAAAATATCACCGATAAACGTTCCGTTTTGCAGACGAGCGTTTTCATTGTGAACGGTTAAGCTTGGTGCTTCAAGCGTGTACTGTTCCGTTACGTTACGGTCCTCGTCCTGCTCATACAAAGCAAGCTTACGCTCCGGCTCATCACGGTTTTCCTGATCGCCTTCCATCACGAGATCCTGATCCGTTGTCACATCAGCGTAGAAGTGGAGAATCCACGCGCCATCGGCACCGATGTATTCGTGCAGGTTGTCAGCGTCCATCACTTCATTGTAAGTCGCTCCAGTCATACCATCTTCATCATTGTTCTCGTTTTCTTCGACGTTGTTATTGTTGTTGTCATTATCAACAACATTATCCCCCGCCGTCTCGTTGTTGTCACCACATGCCGCAAGCACAGACACCGTCAATGCTGCTGACATCAGTTTTAACGAATACTTTCTCATTGTTAACCCCTCCTGTTTTCTTCACTTAATGTAATAAAAGTGTGTTCTTACTCACTTACAATTGGAGTGTATCACGGAAATCAGCAGGGACATTTGTCTACTTGTGAATATTTGGTGAAAATAAATAACACTGTCAAAAGTGTAGTTAGTATTTAAAGTTTTGAATGCTTGGTGTGCAAGGATTTTTTGAGCTATTTGCCTTTTTACATTTGTGTCGAATATGTGAAGAGATGAGCGTTAGCGTTCTCATTTCCGTCACATCCCATAAAGATTTCATTGCAAAACCCGTTCAATCGCAAGGTGAATTCCATTTTATTCCTTGTTCATTTCACGACTTTCACATATTTGCCATATGATTACCTGTCCATAAACCCATCTCATGATATACTTTCTTTACAGGAATAACAGAATTTTTACACTTTTTCAAAAACATTGTCTCCGCAAAACACCCTGCGATCACACGCGGTTATCAAGTTCAGTACAAAGAGAAAGGGGATGGATTCGATGAAAAAAGCGGTTATTGCTTTATTGAGCACTGTAGCAGTGCTCGGTGCCTGTGGTAATTATTCCTCCAATGAAGGTCCACTGCCTTATGAGGACGAAAATGGATCTGAGGAAAATGCGGTAGCAAACGGCGAAGGAAATGGCAACAATGAAGAGAATGTCACAGATGCTGGTAATGGAGAAGAACTTTATCTGTCATCTTGCGCTTCTTGTCACGGTGATAATCTCGAGGGAGATTTCGGTCCTGGATTACTCGATGCATCATTTGATCTGAACATGGATTACCTTGTGAACGATCCGAATGACATGCATGAAGGTCTTGTCAATGAAGAAGAAGCAGAAATGATTGCAGAATGGATTACTTCACAAGGGAATGGAAACGGTGATAACGAAGCAGCCAGTGATGACAATGGCGAAAACCGCCTGACAGATGCCGATGGCGAAGAAGTTTATATCCAGTCCTGTGCATCATGCCATGGTGACAACCTTGAAGGCGATTTCGGCCCGGGACTAGCGGGTGAGGACTTCGATGTGTCCATGAATATCCTCCTCGAAAATCCGGATGATTTTCACGAAGGTCTGGTTATTGAAGACGAAGCAACCGCCGTGTCCGAATGGATGGCAGAACAATAAGCGCTCACGATAAATAAACGTCAAGCCGGCAGCTGAAACGCTGCCGGCTTTCAAATGGCCCATTTCCGGTCATGGGTGAACGATACCGTCAGCCAGTAAGGCTTATGCGGTACACTTTTGGCAATTTCGCTGCGAATCTCGTCTTGGACCAACACAGAATCCACGTCCGAATCGGGAACAATCACATAGTCAATTTCAAGCCAGATCACTCTCCCAGCAAGGGTCATACGGGTGAATGATTCTTCCATACCGAAACGTTCTTCAATCTCTTTGATTTTTGCTTCCATCGGCCCGGCCAGATCCTCTTCAAGCCTGACCTCAACCAGCTGTTTCAAAGCTTCGCGCATCTCAACAACCGGTACTTTGATAAACCACACGGATACGATCACGACCATCGCCGGGTCCGTATATGGCACAAGAAAAGCCAGTGAATCCGTAATGGAAAAAACCCCCGCCAAAACAAATCCACCCATCACACCGAAACTGACCAGCGTATCCATCAGCCATTGATTTTTTTCAGCCTTTACAAGTCCCGTTTCTGACTGTTTCGACAGCCAGTTTAACCAAAGATAGAACCCCGCAGAGACGAGTGAAGCGATCGTACTGTATAGAAGTGCCGCCCCAAGAAGCATTTCTCGTCCTCCGGTGAAGAGTGCAGTCAATGCTGCGAGCATCGAAGCCACTACCAGAATAAGAATTGCCGTGTATTTAACGAGTATCACGAGTGGTTCCAACATTTTTTTCCCGAAGGGGAAATTTGTCACGTCTTTTTTATTCATAAATCCGGCTGCAAACAGTGACAGCAATGATAATGCAACACTCACGAGGGAGTACAGGCCGTCAAAGAGAATCATCTGAGACGTCACCATCACGCCTGCAATGATCCCTCCCGCAGCAAAAAGCACTGCTCCTGCCACGGACCAGATTAGGATTTTTCGTTCATTCTGTTGTGCTGTCATGGTTATCCTGCCCCTTACCGTCGTCAATTGTCATTCACTATCCGGGAGTGCCCTCATAATCATCAATCTGACATTCTCCTTGGCTGTTTCCACATCTGTCTGCTGCTGATTGGACAAATAGTAGGATTCCGAGGCGTGTTCGATCAATCCGATGATCAAGCGTGCAAGCTCTTCTTTTCCCGAATACGGGGTACTCGCCGGCAGGCAATTCGCCAGCCATTCGTAATAAGGCCGGTAAATCCTCTCCCACATCTCGAAGCGGTCGTCGTAGGCAAAACCCGAATAAAGAAACGTGACGAGATCGCGGTTCTCCCGGGTGGTATCAAAACTGACCTCGATGATCGTCCTAATCACGCCTGTTAAGTTCTGCTCCTCTGTGTTCGCCTGAATTCGGGTCAGTTGGTGCTGCAATATACCTGCTGCAATCTCCGTTACAAGATCGCTCTTCTTTTGAAAATAAAGGTAATACGTTCCCTGGGCAACGCCTGCCCGTTTTACAATTTGGGACACCGACGTTTTTTCATACCCTTGCTCACGGATCAACGCTGTTGCTGCCTGAATCAATCGTTCTTTTTTATTCATTTGCGGGTCCCCCTTTTAAATGACTGACTGTCAGTCATTATACAACATTCTGGAACTTGAAGCAAGTCTTCACGGGATATGATAAACTATTTTTATCATGAATGCTGCTTATACCCGGAAGGATGTGTCCCGTTTGCCGAGAACCATTCAGCAAGCCCTCACCTACATCCATGCACTGGCCTCCGTACCTGAATCCACCGTGGATGGCCTCATCAGAGGAGATGCCCATCAGCCTTTAACAGGCATCGCTGTCTGTTTTGCGCCCACAACAGCCGTCATCCGGAAAGCGAACGAAGCAGGCTGCAATCTCCTCGTTACTCATCAACAGTTATTCCATCATCGTCCGGATGATGATGCCGGTTCACATAAGAACCAGGTTCATCGATTTAAGGAAGAATTACTGCAGGAAACAGCAATCGCTGTGTATCGATTTCATGACGGTCCCCACCAAATGAATCCGGAACTGTTAACCGATAGTCTGATCCGCAACGTTGGCTGGAACAGTCTGATAACCGGTGTGAATCGGTTTTATTCATCTGTCACGTTCACCGAACATTGTTCCGTTCAGGATATTATCGCTCACCTGAAACATACCCTGCGCATCTCACATGTCAGGTTGTCTGGTGACAGTGATGCCCTTTGCAAAAAAATTGGCGTATCCGCCGGATTCAGTGGATATGCACAACGGGTGATTTCCCTTTTTACGGATGAAAATGTGGATGTGGTGATCACCGGGGAGCCCCTGGAATCCGGAGCTGCGGAATTTGTACAGGACGCAAACGCCCTCGGAAAACAGTATGCATTAATCGTTCTCGATCACGGCGAAAGCGAAATCCCCGGCATGATAAAAACGGCAAAAATGCTCACACAATCCTTTCCGGAAGTGCCTGTTCATTTCATCCGCAACGAGCTTGCTTTTGAAGTGAAATGATCCGGCACCTGATCCATTCTACCGCATCAGATGCCGGATCAATTCGGAGCTTTCCTCTTCACTGATGATGGCTTCGCGGTACTGCTGGTCTGCAAAGCCTTGTTCGATCATATGATCAAACAGCTGCAGGAGATTGTCATAGTAGCCATTTACATTCAACAGACAGCATGGCTTCTCGTGATACCCGATCTTTGCCCAGCTGTAAACTTCAAACCATTCTTCCAAGGTACCGAGTCCACCCGGAAATGCAATGAAAGCATCTGCTTCTTCCATCATGACCTTTTTACGTTCCGGCATATCTTTCACGATGCGAAGATCTGTCAAGCGGCTGAATGCCCGCTCTTGTTCTGCCAGTTTCTCAGGCATCACGCCGATCACGTTGCCACCGTAATCCAGCGAACCATCGGCCATGGCGCGCATACAGCCGATCCCGGCCCCTCCGTAAACCAGCGTCAGTCCGTTTTCAGCCAATGTTTTTCCCAGCTCATAAGCGGCTTGTAAATAGACCGGATGACTGCCATCCCGCGATCCGCAAAAAACTGTAATCGCCTTCATGGTACCACTCCACTTCCTATGTTTCTGTTGTTTTGAGTTTTAAGGTGATGATCAGAAATGCAACAAAACTGATCAGATACACCGACCCGCCGACGATGTAAAAAATCAATGTGAAGGTTTCCGGCAGCCCCAGAGGATTCACCTGATAGAGTAACATCCCGAGATTCAGACTCACTGAACCAATTATTGCAGTCCAGACATGCACTGCCGTAAGCTTGGGCATATTCGGGTTACATGCCAGATAGAAGATACCCCAGGCAAGCGTCGTCAAAAAACCCGAAACCAGCATGTGGGCATGGAATGTACGGAGCTCATAACTCCCCGCCCCTGCCATGTGAGAACCGATGAATACACCGACAAGCCCAAAGATCGCTGCCGTGATTAAAAGTGCTTTTGCGTATGACCGCATATCCCTCATTCCTCTCGATCCGACGCCTGATGGTCACGCGTTTCCATCAGGATCGTTTTAATGTCCGCCATATCCTGCTTCAGCTCTGCATTTTCCTTAAAGAGCCTTTCCATCTGTTCGTTGTGCACTTCTTCATTCTCGTGCCCGAGATAATCCAGAATCACCGCCACGACAAGGTTCAATATGACTAATGCGCCAATGACAATGAATGAAATGAAATAAACCCAGGCCAGGGGCATTTCAGCAATGATCGGTCTGGCCACCTGACTCGCCCAGGATTCAAACGTCACCACCTGCATCAACGTAAACAACGACATATGAAAGCTGCCGAAAAATTCATCCGGCAGTACGCCTCGGAAAAACGTCGTACCGATAATCGCATAAATCGAGAAGATCAATGTGGTCAATCCAAGAATACCTGTCAGAGCAGGCAAGGAGCGCACCAGGGAATCGATGATTTTCCGAAGAGCCGGGATTGCCGGAATCATCCGGATCAGTCTGAGCACCCGGATCAATCGAAGTACACTGACGAGCGGCGTAGCGTAGAAGATGAGACTCAATGCCACAATTGTAAAATCAAAATGATTCCACGGATCCTTGAAATAGCCTTTGATGCCAAGACCCGTCATCTTCAAAACCAGCTCCGCGACAAAAATCCACACAATCAGTGTGTCAAAAGCAAGAAGTGTCCTGTTCCCTGGCAAGTAGGATTCTGCTACAATCACCAGCCCGTTGAGGATAATAACCCCGATGATCAGCGGCTGAAACCACGGGTGCTCCACCACCTGTCTTATCTTATTTCGTACTGTATATGTATCTGACATGTCTATCAACCTGCACTTCTATGGATTTTCTGACTTCATGAGTATAGCATGTCCGCTACAGGGATGAAACCAGTGAGCTGCACTCATTCCCCTCTCACTCCTGCACGTGAATCACGTTAATGCCGTAGCGCTCCAGATAGGATTTTGCCACTTCATCCGGGTATCCTTCCGCATAGTACACCGTTTTGATCCCGGCTCCGTTTATTTTTTCCGCACACTGCCTGCAGGGAAACGTTGTGGAAAACAAGACACTGTTTTCCGTCGAAATCCCTCGCCGCTGCATTTGAAACATTGCATTGGCTTCCGCATGAAAGGCATCACACGGATACTCATCGAGATACTCGCCCGACTTGATCAATCCCTGTTTTTTTGCCTCGAACCGCGGACACCCGCCGTCCACACAGTGCGGCTGACCGGATGGGTATCCGTTATATCCCGTGGACAAAATGTTCCGTTTGTCTTTTTCCAGACTGTTGACGATCACGGCACCGACTCGTCTGGAACCGCATGTTGACCGTAATGAAGCGATATACGCTTTGGACATGAAATACTGTTCCCAATCGTCCCTCACCCCTAATGGAATTTCATTCACCAATGCCTTGATTTCTTTCAATATACTCATCGCACACCCACACCTCAGCTTCAGAAATTTACTTCGCACACTGATTTTATTGTATCATTTGAAAAGCGATAAGGGTGCATGCTTTTTTCAGAAGATTCAATTATGCTACACTGAGAAAAATATCTTTAACTAGGAGGGGTCTTCGATGCACGTCACCCCGGAAGCGCACGACTTTATCTTATCTCTTGCGGATCGGCTGAATAAACATACGGTACAGATTGCCTATCGCGGCAACAAACGCTGAGGTGCATCGGATTTCCGGCTGACTCTGGACGAGTCGCCTCCAGATGATGATTGCACCATGCACGAAAAGGATGGTCTGATCTATTGCATCACCCCATCAGCCATACCACATCAGAAACGTCTCAGGATCGTCTATGAAAATAAACGATTAGCATTACTGGATACGGATGCACCGAATGGAGGGACTGCATGATGGACAAAGCACTTGTTCTTGGCGGCACCCGCTTTTTTGGCAAGCGGGTAGTCGAAAAACTGTTAGAGGACGGAATCGAAGTAACGCTTGCAACCAGAGGAACCGGGGGAAATCCCTTTGGAACAAGGGTCCACCACCTGAAAGTGGACCGCTTTGATCGCGGATCGATGGAGAAAAATTTCCAAGACGGGGAATGGGATGTGATCATCGACCAGATCTGTTTCTCCCCTGATGACGCTTTCGACGCTGTCGAGATTTTCAAAGACCGTACTGAACGGTACATCTTCACTTCCACCTTAAGTGTTTATGAAATGAATGGAAAAGCCGAAAAGGTCGAAGAAGATTTCGATCCCACGAGCTATCCTGTCGAATTCGGGCGCAAGGAACAATTCACCTATGGTGAGGGGAAACGGCTGGCTGAAGCAGTATTTGCTCAGCACGCACCGTTTCCCGTCGTGATGATCAGGCCTCCGATTGTTGTGGGAACCGACGATTACACGAAGCGACTTCAATTTCATATGGAACGCATCAAGGGGAAAGTCCCCATCGGTCTGGATGCTCCTGGAGCCGAGCTTTCATTTGTAGATGCTGAGGAGCTGGCCTCCTTCATTCACTGGAGTGCCACTCAGTCGTTTGACGGTCCTGTCAATACGAGCAGCCCGGACCACATGACGCTCGACAGGATGCTTCGTGACATGCATAAGGTTCTTGGAACAGGAGAAGTGATCGTAAAACCGTCGCAAGAAACGGAAACGGCTTCCCCCATGAACTTTCCCACCTCCTTTTATCAAAACTCGAACCGGGCAACGACTCTCGGTTATTCGTTCAGTCCCATGTCCGACTGGTTCAGTGGATTGATTCAAAAACTTGATGATCATTCCGAAAATTGATCTGACTCTCCCGGTATATACCGGGAGTTTTTATATTTCCGGGAAGTTTGAATAAAAGATACGTGCAGGTTTCCAATCGCAGGAAAACAGGTATAAGGAGCATAGTTTGCCACAATGTAATGGAGGTTGTTTGTTATGAAAAAAGTTACCCGGAAATACCTGGATGATTTACTTGAACAGTTCAATACCCAATACAGCGACAAGAAAGAATACGCTCAAGCGGTAGAAAGTTTCCTGGGAACGATCGCACCGGTTTTGGATAAACACCCGCATTGGCGAGACGATAATGTAACGGAACGTCTCCTCTACCCTGATCGTCTTATCACATTCAAAGTTGAGTGGTTAGACGACGATGGAAACATGAGGATCAATCTAGGTTACCGGGTGCAATTTAATCAAGCCCTCGGACCCTACAAAGGCGGTCTTCGTTTTGATCCCAGTGTGACATCAAGTGTTGTACAGTTCCTCGGATTTGAGCAAACCTTCAAAAATGCCCTGACGGATTTACCACTCGGGAGTGGCAAGGGCGGTGCAGATTTCGACCCGTCTGAAGCTTCTGACACTGAAGTAAAGCGTTTTTGCGAAGCCTTTATGGATGAACTCGCACGGCACATTGGACCGGACACAGATGTCCCTGCAGGGGATGTCGGTGTGGGAAACAGCGAAATCGGCCATTTGATCGACCGATATGAACAAATCACTCACTCGAAAACGCCCGGTGTCCTGACCGGAAAACCACTCGAAAGAGGCGGGATTCAAGGCCGGGTGGAAGCAACGGGGTATGGCCTGATTTATTTTGTTGAGGAAATGCTTACTGGTAAGGGGGATGATTTTACCGCTAAGCGAATCGTCGTCTCCGGTGCCGGCAATGTCTCGCTCCATGCAATGAAAAAAGCGGTCGAAGAAGGGGCTATCGTCCTCGCATGCAGCGATTCATCCGGTGCGATCCATTGCGCGGACGGGCTCGACCCCGATGTCATCGAAACGATCAAAAACAAGGGGCAATCCCTGAAGGACTATGCTTCCAACGAGAGTCAGATTACTCATCATCCCGATTCAAGTGCGATCTGGCAATTCGATTGTGATATCGCTTTGCCGTGCGCCATGGAGAACGAATTGAATGAATCAGACGCCCAGCAACTGATCGAGAACGGCATTCAACTCGTTGCTGAGGGGGCAAACATGCCCTGCACACCGGAAGCAATTAACCTGTTCCTTGATCAAGGGATTCTGTTTGGTCCCGGAAAGGCCGCCAACGCAGGCGGCGTTGTGGTTTCCCTGTTTGAAATGGCTCAGGCCAACGAGCGCATACCGTGGACGTTTAATCATACAGATGAACAGCTGAAAAAGCAGATGTCTGTGATTTACCGGAACGTGAAGGATGCCGCTGATCACTATGGAGACGGTCACGATTTGGATCAAGGGGCTAATATCGCCGGTTTTATCAGAGTCATTCAAGCGATGAGCTGATTTTCTTGCAAAAACATCCACTGATTTAAAACTTCACAGACAGTGTAATTGATCCTGCCTTTTCATTACGTGTACAATAGAATAAAAGGAGGAATCACCTATGTCTCAATCTGTGAAACAAGACACTTTCGGCTGGAACCTCGAACAAAGCTATGTCCGTTCATTGCCTGAACGTTTTTATACGGTGACAGATCCACAACCAGTAAAGGACCCTCACCTCTTGCTGTTAAACGACGAATTGGCTAAAGAGTTAGGGTTGAATCCTGATGCTGTAACCGATGAAGTTGTCGGCGTCCTGTCCGGCAACGCATTCCCGAAAGGGGCACTTCCCTTTTCCCAGAGCTATGCAGGGCATCAGTTCGGTCAGTTCACCATGCTTGGCGATGGCCGGGCGATCATGATCGGTGAACAAATCACGCCTGAAGGGAAGCGGCTGGATTTGCAACTGAAAGGCTCAGGACGAACCGATTACTCGAGAGGTGGTGACGGGCGTGCTGCTCTCGGACCAATGCTGAGAGAATACCTGATCTCTGAAGCCCTCTATGCGATGAAAATCCCTGCGAACCGGGCATTGTCCATTACCCTCACCGGTGAACCGGTGTTCCGGCAAACCGTCCAACCCGGTGCAATTTTGACCCGTGTGGCGGACAGTCATCTCCGGGTTGGGACGTTTCAATTTGCGGCACAGTTTGGTGATGATGGCGACGTGAAGAAGCTGGCGGATTATGCCATCTTGCGTCACGATCCCGATCTCGAAGAGCAACCGGAAAAATATCACCACTTTTTCCAACGGGTGATGGATCGCCAGGCCAAACTGATGGCCGACTGGCTTCATGTCGGCTTCATCCATGGCGTCATGAACACCGACAACATGAGCATCAGCGGCGAATCGATTGATTTCGGTCCTTGTGCATTTTTAGATGATTATGACCCGGCGACCGTCTTCAGTTCCATTGACCGTGAGGGTCGCTATGCCTACGGTAACCAGCCCTATATTGCATCGTGGAACCTCGCTCGCCTTGCGGAAACATTGATTTCTTTGATTCACGATGACCAGGATGAAGCCGTCAAGCTTCTTCAAAAAGATCTGGAACAGTTTGCGACGCTCTACCAGAACTACTGGCTCGAAGGCATGCGCAGAAAACTTGGACTGAAAGAAGCGAAAGATAACGACCGGTCACTCTTTAATGACTTACTGCAATGGATGGAAGAACATCACGCCGATTTTACCAATACCTTCCGATCCCTCAGTAACGGAAAAGAACCTGAGGGGACCGATACCGCATTGCGTGAATGGATCGCCCACTGGCACCAGCGCCTTGCAGATGAAGGGGCATCGGTGGATAACGCTCATGCACAGATGAAGCAGGTCAACCCGGTGGTTATTCCAAGAAATCACCTGGTCGAAGAAGCGCTGCAGAAGGCAGAGACTGACAGTGACATGACCTTCTTTCGGGATTTATTACAGGCCGTTCGCCAGCCTTACGATGAAAATGAATTAACCAAACGCTTCACCACCCCACCGCCACCTGATTTTACCGACGGGTATCAGACGTTTTGTGGCACTTAATCGATTGACTTTGAGGAGAAAGGCCCTCCATAACAAGGGAAGGGCCTTTCATCATTTGCATGCCCCCGCTCTCTCGTATGAGAAGGCACTTCAAGTTTCCCCGCGTCTCGAAGTGCCCTTCACCAACTCGCGCAGGGCAGTTGGTCCCTGCGTCATATCAGGAAATGCGCGCCACGAGGTGTGATGGGGCACTTCCGTGCACCCGGACGTCACCAAATGCCGCCAATGAAAAAAACCCCGGACCGGGAGGCTTCAGCCTCAGATCCAGGGATTGGTCAAATGTGTTATGCGGCTTTCGTTACGCTTTCTGCCTGCTTGTTCTTGAACACTTTGCTGCGAAGGTAAGGAACAACCCAGTAGTCGCCGCCGAATTTACCGGCGTTGTGACCTGCGGCAAGGATGAAGATCGACAGAAGGACAAGCCATGGGTTACTTGAAATGGTCCCTGCGAACATGAAAGCGAAGTTCATGACGACACCGAAGAAAATAGCGGCGGTTGTCAGGACACCGAGGATCAAGCCGAGACCGACGAGGAATTCTCCCCAGGCGACCATGAAGCTGAAGATGCCGGCATTCGGTAACGCGAAGTTTTCGATGAATGCGTGATACGTCGGGTACGTTGCCTGGACACTTTCGTTTGCGACGACACCGTTTAAGTAACCGGATGCGTCAAATGGTTCACCGGTAATTTTCCCCCAGCCCGCTGTGAGCCATTGCCAACCGATGTAAACGCGTAGAAATGTCAAAACCGCTGCGGCCACTTTGTTGTTTCTCAAAAAATCCATAATCATGATGTTTTCCTCCTCAGGAATTCTTGTATTGGGTGAGAACAAGTGACACACAGCAGAAAAAGGATGATGATTGCTGGTTGTTAGTGATCACTCACTCTCTGATTTCTTATCTTGAGTATACAACGGTTAAAGCAGTGTTAACCGGCCTGACTGTGTCCATTTCGTTACCAATCTGTGTCTGATTTGTGACTTCACTTTGCCTCGTGAAAATAAGTGCACGATAAAGAAAACTTGGCTTCTCGCCAAGCTTACATGGCGAAAGCCTTCGTTGCGCTTATACTTCAATCCTTAAGCGAACGTAAACATTTCTATTAAGAACAAAAAAAGTTCCCCTCAGAATTACGGGGAACAGATTAATGTGAATCGAATTCATTATCTTACTTTTTAATATTGACCACGGTTAAGTGCATCCATCATAGCTGAGAAGATCTTGTTTCCTCGGATCGTTGCACCACTGAATCCATCGACGTCTTCCACGAAGTCACCAGGGGAATGCAATTCGTATACTGAATCAACCGGCTGACCTTCAAGGTACTCAAGTGCTTCTGTATACTGGACCATAAAATCATAATTTGCTGATCCTTCTTCTGCATCGAGGTAGTCCTCATCACTATAAGCGAGGTGTCGGAAATTCAACTCTGTGAATTCACCATTCTCGACTGAAAACTGAACGCCGACTTGCATTTCATTTCTGTCACCATAGTTACCCCGGTATGTGCCATCTGCCACATCACCAAGATCATGGGCTGTCACGTCCCCGTCAGGAGAATAAACCCCACGTACTGCGCCATCCATCATGGCAGAAAAGATTTTGTTACCGCGGATTGTCGCACCACTGAAACCATCGACATCTTCTACGAAGTCTCCCGGGTTATGCAGTTGGTGAATGGAATCGATTGATTGACCAACCATATAGTCCAGTGCTTCTTCATACTGTACTCTGAATTCATCGATTGCACTGCCTTCTTCAGCGTCCAAATAGTCTTCACCACTGTAATACAAATGTCTGAATGAGGCTTCTGTAATTTCATTGCCTTCAAGTGAGTACTGAACGCCTACTTGCATGTCGTTACGGTCACCGTAGAACCCACGATACGTGCCATCGTCCAGATCACCGAAATCAGGTGCGGATACGCCGTTGTCTGGTGAATAAACACCGCGATTCAAAGCGTCATTCATGGCAGAGACAATTTTATTTCCACGAATTGTCGCACCACTGAAACCGTCGACATCTTCTACGAAGTCGCCCGGCTCATACAAGTCATCAATGGCATCCACCGATTGACCGATAAGGTATTCCAATGCTTCTTCATACTGGCCGCGGAAGTCGTCAATCGCGCTGCCTTCTTCTGCATCGAGATAATCGTCGCCGCCGTAGGCGAGTTGCCGGAAGGAAGCCTCGGTAATCGTATCCCCTTCAAGTGAGAATTGTACGCCTACCTGTTCCAGTCCCCGGTCTTCATACACACCACGGTAGGACCCATTATCGTATTCTCCGTCTTCTGCAGGCTCTGCTGCAGTTTCATTGTTCTCATTGTTTTCATTGTTGTCGTCATTCTCATTTTCATTCGGCTCATTGTTCTCAACCGGATCGTTATTGTTACCATTGTTCTCATTTACTGCTTCATTATTGTCGTTGTTCCCACAGGCCGTCAAGACCAATCCGGTTGCAACTAAAGCGGTTAATAGTGATTTCTTTTTCATGTTTGTTCCCCCTCATGTTATATTCACAGTCATTTATCTGACTAAGTAAACGATATCATGAGCCGCGAATCGATAAAGAGGGACATATGTCCTTGAATTTGTACTTATTGTGAAGTTTTGTGCAATCTCTTTTGACGTGCCCAGAAACCCGCGGCCTCCGTGCGATTCGTCACATTGATTTTTTTGAACACTTTGTGAAGATTATTCCGGATGGTTTTTTCATTCAGATTTAATTGAAGAGCGATTTCTTTGTTCACTTTCCCCATGCTGAGTAAATCCAAAATCTGTATATCCCTTGAACTGAGATTGTATTCTCGTTTTAATTGTTTATTCGGTAACTCCTTCATCTTCCGGCAATCAGATGGCTGAGAAGAAATGGATTTTATTTTGGAAATCAACTCATCACTCTCTATATCTTTGATGAGATAGGCAAGTGCTCCTGCTTCTGAGGCATCGGCCATCAGCGTTTCATCAGCATAAGCTGTCAGGATTAAAACTTTCGCATCCGGAAAAGAACTGCACACGGCGGAACAACCTGTAATGCCATCGCCATCCGGCAATTTGAAGTCCAACAACACAACATCCGGTTCCACTTCGCCAATGAGATCAAGCATCTCTTTTAATGACCCCGCTTCCCCGCAAACGGTTAACTGCCTGTCTGCTTCCAAAAACATTTTCAGCCCTTTTCGGACGACTTGATGGTCATCCACAATCATTACTTTGATTTTAGCTGGCATGTGAATCCCTCCATGGAATAAAGCATTTGATTGCGGTCCCTTGTTTCAAACGTTCAATCTCCAGATTACCACCTACGCGATGAGCCCTTTCTCTCATTAATTGCATCCCCATGTGTCCCTGTTTATCCAAATCTTTCTGATGTATCCCGATGCCATCATCTTTAATCTGAATGCGAATCCCCGATTCGGATTCGTTAAATCTGATCACTACGATTCTCGCTTTTGCATGCTTTACGGCATTATTCAATGCTTCTTGAATGAGATAATAAATGTCCGTTGCTGTTTTGGCACTTAATTTCGCCTCCCATAAAATATGCTCGCCATCAATCCGGATATCCAAACCCGAACGACCTTTACATTCCTCAATTAAAGCGTCAATTTTTTCGGTTAATTGATTCATTTCAACTTCTGTCATCGTGGTCCGCTTGATAAACTCACGGGTTTTTGACATCGCTTCACCCAAATCCTGCTGGGTGTCTTCAAGCAAATCACATAGTTCCATCTGTCCTGGTTGATTTGAGAGTTGATTCTTGACGATCTTGGCCTTCAAAGAAGCTGCATACATGTGCTGAATGATGGAATCATGAACTTCCACACCTAACTTTTGTCTTTCTTCTGCCATGATTTTATGTTGGTTCAAAGTATCAATATGATCATTTTTTTCTTTTTCAAACGCATCAATGATCAATGCAGTTACATAAAGAATCCCGACACCGACCAGGATTTTCAAAACTTGAATGGGAATGCCTGTGATTTCGAAAAAGAGCACGTTATTGATCATGTCCGCCGGAAAAAAAGCCATTTCCCGAACGAAAACGCCGTCGATTAAAGCATAGAGTAAAAATAAAATAGCCAGTCTATGATATTTCCCCCTCATTTTGGAAAATGCTCCGCTCTGAAAATGAAACGAATGCCTGAAAAGCGCAATTCCTGCCATGATTCCTGCAGGAAGCCCCATCAAGTAGCGGAGGACCACCGTATTAAATGCAGGTTCCTCAATTGGATAGGATGCACCGAATGTCATAGACAGATAATACATTCCTGAGGCCCAGCATATAAAAACCAGCCAGGGAATCAACATCCATCTCCGCTTATTTTTGTTATGATAAATCAGTAAATTCAGTCCAAATAAAAACAAAGATACAAAGGACAACGCCTTGAGAAATTGCTTAATATAGAACAGGATTTCATATTGATTGTCGTACATCCCTGTAATGACCACCATTGTCATCCATTCTGACAGACCGTGAAGGACACCGAAGCCGGCCAGAAAAATCAAGGAACGAATCAAAGGGATTTGCACAGTACTGGCACGCTTTCGCCCACTTACATAAATCCCCATCGCAATGTAGACCAGGCCGTAAATTAAATACAAGAAGAAATAATAGTTTTCCATCCCTGTGTTCACCTCTTTTTTGTGTGCCTGATTTAAAGATACACCGCATAGATCCTATGCACATAGCGTAAAAGTGTCAATCCCCCAACAATTAATAGCACAGCGAACCTCAAAAGGACCACTGTGCTACTTATGCGAAGATTCATAACAGATTTTGCGCCGTTTCCTGGGACCACCCCGAAACCTTCAATTCGAACAGAGGATTCAATTGATCCTGGATATAGACATCCAGCTCATCCAACCAGCGCTTTTCTTCTTGATGACTGACAGCAAACGTTGCCAGCGACACGGCCTCCAATAAGGTAACCATCTTTTTTGTCAGTGCATGTACCTGTCTTGTCTGTTCACTCTCCGGCAGCTGTGTAAATTGATCAAATTGCGTCTTCAGCAGTTCTGCTGCATCATGCAGGTGAATCCGTTGCGTCATATCCTCTGGAATTTCAGCCATTTTAGCTGTGCATAATCTGAGAAATTCATCATGTATCGCATATTTGCGCACGAGACGGATCACTTCCAAACCCAGAATGTTGCGGGTGCCTTCCCACACCGTCAGGACCTGCGCATCGCGTAACAGCCTCGGCGTCACAAAATCCTCAATATAACCGTTTCCGCCATGCATTTCAATTCCTTCATGGGCAAAATGAATGGACTGATCTGCGCTCTCGGACTTTAACAATGCAATCAAAAGTCGCATCAATGCCTCGTCCTTATCATTGGCCTGTCCCTCATACCAGCGGTCAAAGCGTTCAATCAAGTCAAAAGTAGCAATGAATTCTGCATCGTGCTTCACCTTCATCTGAACGAGACTGTCCTGAATCATCGGAAACTCCATCAGACGCTGTCCAAACGCATCCCGCTCTAAGGCATAGTAATAGGATTCATGCCAGGCACGCTTCATAATCCCAAGAGACGCCACCGTGTTGCAGACCCTGGAGAGATTCAGCGCTTCCATCATGTAATAGATGCCCCGCTCTTTTTCACCGACGAGATAGCCGCATGCCCCGTCGAACTCCACTTCTGCAGAAGGGACTGCCCGGACACCGAGTTTATCCTTGAGCCTGCGGATACTTAAGCGGTTCTTCTCGCCTTCATGATGAAGCGGAACGAGAAACAGCGACAAACCTTTCGTTCCTGACGGTGCTCCCGGTGTTCTCGCCAGCACCATCATCACTTCAGCCATCCCTGCATTACTGGCAAAATATTTTTCCCCGTACAGTCTGTAATGACTTTCCCCGGTTTTTTTATCCGGTGTCGCGACGTGCAGGGCGTACGTATCAATCGCTCCTACGTCGGAACCACCCTGGCGCTCCGTCAGGAAAGTCGCCCCTTCATAGAGCTCGGTCTCGCCGGTTGCAAGTACGTGGGGTAAATAGTTCTCCTTCAACCGCTCGCTGCCATAGCGATCCAGTAAATAGGCCGTTGCCATCGTCAGTGTCACCGGACAATAAAATCCGATTTCACTTTGCGACACCAGATATCCCTGTGCATAACTGTAGAGGTAGTTTCCTTCCCGGTTGAGCTCAGGAATAGTCTTATGACGGTATGCTGCGATACCCATATTGTAGACCTGTTTCACCGTATCCCTGTACCCCTCATTCGTCCAGACTTCTGAGACTTCATTGCCGTATTTGTCATACTTGAGTAATTGCGGTTCACCGGCCCGGTCTGTGTGTGCCGCCCGTTCGTCAATTTCTTCGGCACAGGCCCGGCCAAGTTCACTCAATTCCTTCGTTGCAAAACGGAAAAAAGCTGGATTGAGCCGGTCTTCAAGCAGTTGTTGAAGCAGTGCATCCTGTTCAAAAAAATTCATGGTTCACTTCACTCCTTCTTTTTGAATGGTTTCTCATTGTCATCCATACGTGCCAGTTGATCATTGAATTTCTCCCGGTAATGCAGCAACTCTCTTCTTAATGATTTCAATTCACCGATTTGCCGATCCAGTTCCTGAATTTTTTCATCACCAAAAGCCACAGCCCGCTCCAGCTGTTTGCGTCCTGATCGGTCTTCATTGAACAATTTCAGCATCTCCGAAATTTCTTCGAGGGAAAAACCCAGCTGTTTCCCACGCAAAATCAACTGAATCCGGGCCAGATCCTCCCGGTCATAATAGCGGTACCGATTGATCCGATTCGGTTGAATCAACCCCAATTCTTCGTAATAACGGAGCGCTCTTGTCGTGATATCAAACAGTTCTGCGGTTTCACGGATTGATTTTTGATCTCCCTTTTCCTGAACGGTTTCATGATCCTCTTTCATAGCGGTTTCCTTTCTTTACCTCTTTTATCTGTACTTTATCATTAACGTCAACGTAAATGTCAATCTGCAGCAGATGAAACCCGATTTACAGAAATTACGTAGACAGACTAACTGGAATTTTTTATCATCACTAGGCAAGAAGACTCCATCTGATTCGCGATACGGGCATCAGCCCAGCGATTCAGGTGGAGATGAATTGCCATCAGTCTTACGACTGATAGATGTTTTAAATAAAAGAACAAGAGTTCGAAAATATATCTAGCTTCTTTTTTGTTAAATGGTATAATGAGTAGTGTAGACGGAAAGGGTTGATACCATTTGGAATTAGATAATAATAATCATTCAGTGTTCTTGTTGTATTACCACTTAGTCTTGGTTGTTAAGTACCGAAAAGAAGTGATTGATAATAATATTTCAGAGTATTTGAAAGATCATTTCGTTCGCTTAATGGAGCCTAAGGGAATCAAATTGGAAGAGTGGAATCAAGACGGTGACCACGTTCACGTATTGTTCCGTTCGGTTCCTAATGTAGATTTGTCAAAAACAATAAACAATTACAAAAGCGTTAGTTCCCGTTTAGTAAAGCGCGACTTCCCTCATATTAAAAAGTCGCTATGGAAAGAAATGTTTTGGTCGCGCAGCTATTGTCTTTTAACTTCGGGTGGCGCACCTATTGAAACCATTCGCAAATATATCGAAACACAAGGGATGAAGTAAACATCTTAACGTCGGTAAAGGAGGTGACACAAATGGCTAGGAAAAAACCGATTAAAGTATTGCGCAAGAAAAAGAAAACAGTCAATATGCAACGCTTCACCCAAAAACAGAACATTGGTCGCAGCACCCTGAGTGCTAGAGAGTTTCGACTTCTGCAACGTATGTCTCATAGTTCCAAGGCTTTGCGCAACGTTTGCTTATACACAATTAAACAAAAATATTTGAATGAAAACAAAATGGCGACAACAAAAGAAATAGACAACGCAATGAAGGCCGATATGAACTATTGGGGCATTCAATCCAACTCCGTACAAGCGGTTCGAAGAACCTTACTCAGTGAAGTAAAGAGCTTCTTCGAAGCGTTAAAGAAGTGGAAAGAAACCCCTGAAGGTTTCACAGGTCGCCCAAAGTTCCCAAAGTATTCTCGTTCCACGGCTAAACGCGTCATCGAAATCTATCAAGTTCCCAAAGTGGATCAGGATGGATATTGGAGCATTCCAATGAATACTGCTTTCAGAAAACGTTTTGGTCCCTTGAGACTGCGAATGCCAAAGAATTTAATGGATAAAAACATTTCTTACATTGAAATTGTGCCAAAGCAAAATGGTCGGTTCTTTGAGGCTCATTATGTATACGAAGTACCTATGTCTCAAATGAAGAAACAACAAACGACGACAAAAGCTTTGAGTTGCGATTTAGGTGTAGATTATCTTCTTAGTTGTACAACGAATCAAGGAGACGCCTTTTTGATGAATGGAAAGAAGTTAAAATCCATCAATCAGTACTTCAACAAAAAGATAAGCGAATTAAAACAGAAAAACATCGAAAACGGCTTGTCGAAACGCATAGTGACAAACCAAATCGCTTCTCTTTGGCGTAAACGAAATCTCCAAATAGACGGCTACCTTTCACAAACCGTAGGTTTGTTGTTCAAACAGATAAAACGACTGAACGTCGATACCGTGGTAATGGGTTATAATGCCGGTTGGAAACAAGAATCGCATTTAGGGAAGAAAAACAATCAAGAGTTCGTACAAATTCCTTTCCACAGATTGATTTCGGCTATTGAGAACAAGTGTCTCAAGGAAGGCATCCGTTTCGTTAAGCAGGAAGAGAGCTACACGTCTAAAGCTAGTTTTCTGGATCATGACGATATTCCGGTTTGGTCAAAAGGCGATAACACGATGTACTCCTTTAGTGGGAAGCGCCTATATCGCGGCTTCTATCGCTGTGAAAATGGACAATGCATCCATGCCGACATTAATGCAGCATTAAATATCCTTCGGAAATCTCAAGTAGCAGAATGGGATGAAAAAACGAAAATAAAAACGCCCATGATCATGGACGTTCAAAAACGTAAAGCTGTTGCTTAGCGCATAGCCTAGTGGGTGCGTCAACCATCCATGTGTACTCAACTTTTGTTGGGGCTTGTAGCACACGCCAGTTATATGCTGAGTGGTGGTTTTTTCCGAAAGGAAGAACTGCTCTTCTTCGGAAGGGTGGTGCAAGTGGGAAACCGATCGTACGTCGCCAGTACCAACCAAAAACAGTGATTTGAGAAGAACCATGCAGAGCGTCGCTCTTCGTAAGAAGAAAAGACCTGTTTGGCTATCTCAAGCCCGCACTGAAACGTTGTACCTCAGTGGGGGTTCGTTGACACTTCAGATAGATGCAGCGATTTTTCAGAGGAGGCTTGACGTTATGTCAGTGGAATCAGTCGTTAATCGTTATGAAGAAATCTATGACGAAATGAAAAAGGAATTCAAATGGTCATTTGTGAATAAGAAGGTGCTCTTGCATGCGGCCATGACGTATGCCGTTCAACCGCACATACCATTTAACAGTCAGCAATTCAAAGGACTGTGTAACCGGATCAGTAAAGATGCTTCCATGTTTTCGCCGCTTAAACAGGATAAACGGCTCACTGTTGCTGCGATTCTCGAAACGAAATATGATGATCCGAAGACGAATTTTCACTACATGAAGCGGATCTATGATCTGTTGGTGAAAAAAAAGTTCCGAAGAGGTGCCGCGTCTTATACGACAGCCCTTGTTATTCTCTCTCAAGCGGATGAGGTTCAGTCGCTTGACGAATATGTGGAACGGACGATGGCAATTCATAAAGGAATGAGAAAAAAACACCCGTTTATTACTTCTGAATATGATTATCCTCTGGCTGCACTCCTTGCAGTAGAGCATCATGATACAGATGAACTCATGCGCCGGATCGAATATTTTTATGAGCAACTGGCCAAGAACGGTTTTCGAAAAGGCAGTGATCTGCAGTTTCTGAGTCATATTTTGAGTCTTGACGACGAGCACAGTCCAGATGAGATCATCTCAAGAACCCTTGCTGCCAGAGAATCCTGGAAGCTTTCCGGCATGAAACACAAAGGGCTGCACTATCCTGTGACCGGTCTGCTTGCATTGGCTGGTGGGGACAGCCTGCTGTTTGATACCATCAGTGAAACTTCGGAAGACTTAAACCGGCGTAAATCCTTCAAGTGGGAAAAAGACTGGAACAGCCTCGTTGCCGCGAATATCACGATGCGCACAACGCTTGATCCGGATGAATCACTGTCTGTCAGTATGTACGCCAGCTTGAATACCGTTTTGGAAGCACAGAATGCCGCGATGGTAGCGGCAGCAACAGCCGGTGCCGTCGCCGCCACCAGTTCATCAGGAAATTAATACAGAAAGAAGAGGAGACCGGGGCGCAAGTCCCCGATCTCCTCTCTTTTTACTCTTTAGTATGTTAACGTTCGTTGTTGTTCTCAGTTGCTATCGTCTGACGCATACCGCGGGCTTGCCTCAACTGAATTCCACTCCGTGAATTTGGATTTTCGGCCTGCGCTTTTCCCGCAGTGTCGCCGTCTGTCGCTCCCTCAAACTATATATCAACACCAGACTTTAACAGTACCTAATCTTTAAGAAGGTCCTTCCAATCTCTTACCATTTCTTTTCCGAATGCGCCGGATTTACCGAGACGCTTTTCAATCGTCTCAAACTGTTCCAAAACGGTTTGCAGTTCGTTGGATACACTTTCCAGTTCTGTCCGCTGCACCTTGATCACACGGCGCATGCGAAGTGTTTTTTGCAGTTCTTTTGCCAGCTTATAACCCCTTGCCGCATTGAAATTCTCCTGCTCGATCTCGTGATAATAGCGGCTCACTTCTTTATCCATCCGGCTCTCTTCCCTTGGAAGCTGCTTACGCCAGACGTCAACCTGACGGAGACGGTCATGCATATCCGCAAACAGTTTCTCATAACCCATCGCATCGTCTGGGATATCTGCTACTTCGGACTGCTCATTTTTGTATCGAAACTGATCCGGAAAAGCTTCGTTCAAATCAATCACTTGACCATATTCATCATCCCTGATCAGTTCTTCAATATCGATGGACTCACTCGGTTTACGAATTTCCAGGACAACACGGCATTCTGCATCCAGGACGACGTCAAGGATATGTCCATGAAACTGATACCCTTCGTCAATGCGGGATTTCTCCCCGGTTTCCACAGTCATCTGGATTTCCTCGACCAGACCTTCGTCGGAAATCGACAGCTTCAACGTCTTCTTTGCCACCTCAAGAATCTTCCGTTTTGGTCTTAATGCTTTAATATTTTGTACTTCAGCCATTTGGCTCGCCACACTTTCCTGCTTATTCTCTATTTCTTATAATACGAAAGATTTGTGAATAATTCAATATTCGACGTTACCAACCGTTCACATACGTTACGATGAAAGCAGAAGAACATAGAAAGGAGTGTCCGAAGTGAATCAGGATGAAACGAAGGAACGGATTCTGGATGCAGCCATCAACCTGATGTGCGAAAAAGGGTTTTCCTCCACTTCTGTGCGTGTAATTGCTGCAGAGGCTGGTGTGTCAGAAATGACGCTCTTCCGGAAATTTAAGAATAAGCAGGCCATTCTGGATGAAATCACTGAAAAATATACCAACACCTTTTCAAGCTCAAAAATTTTTGCGGAAGACTGGACGTATGACCTTGAAACAGATCTCAAAAACCTGAGCCGCACCTACCAGGATTTTATGAATAAACATAAAAATATCGTCCGGCTTGCTTACAAAGAATCAGGCGCTCACGATGAAATTTCTGAAGGATTGACTGAAAATCCGAAACTGATGAGAAACCATTTGTCATCATATCTAAATGAGATGCAGAAAAAAGGTCTCGTCACCAACGATCTCAACATGGATGAACAGGTCTTGAATTTTATGTGGATGAATCTCGGTCATTTTTCCGCACAGTTTATTTCCGGGAATCAGGTCACTAAGCTTCCTACCGAATCTTTCATCGAAAGCAGCATCGCTTTATTTGCCAGAGGATTGAGGCCCTGATCAGGACTTCAATCCTTTTTCTTTCTGAATTGAATTTACATTTCAATCGTTCATCGCTATACTGAATATAACGAAATCACGAAGATACGCCAACTTCATAGCAACAGCAAGGTTCCCTGGGGTTCAACCCCGGGGTGAAAAGGGAAGCCGGTGTAATTCCGGCACGGTCCCGCCACTGTAAACACTGATCCGCTTAACAAAGCCACTGTGAACAATTGTTCATGGGAAGGCGTTTTGCCGGATGCGACGTGTGAGTCAGGAGACCTGCCATGCTGTATTTTCAAACACCTTCGAGGAAAAGGATGTTTTACACTGTGCCGGTTTGGTTCGAACGCTTTCATTTGTTCATTCCTGCCTGACGCTAATGTAGAGTACATAAGCTGACGCTTTTCCTTCATGAGGAATGGCGTTTTTTTTCTTGCATGATTTCGTAATTCAGTTTAACCAGGAGGAGAAGCACCTATGAAAAAAACGATGATAAGTCTCGCTGCGACAGCCCTGATCTTCAGTGCATGCAGCAACAATGAAGAAGACCCTGACGGGAACAATGTGAACAATGACAACTCGAACAATCAGGCCGCAAATGAAAATGAGACGGATTATGAGAACGGTACGGACAATAATGCCGAAACCGCTGCTGATGACTTTCCCGTCACGATCACTGATGACTCCGGCCGTGACATCACACTTGAAGAAGAACCGGAAACACTCGCATCCCTGTTACCGAGTACAACGGAAATTCTCTTTGCCATCGACGCAGGTGACGGCTTGATCGGTCGTTCCCAAAACGATAATTATCCAATGGAAGAGCTCGAGGATATTGACATCATCGGAGGGATGGAAATCGATGCCGAGATGATTATAAGCCTCGAACCCGACCTTCTGTTCATTCAGGATTATCACTTCTTTGAATATGAGGACATGTTAGCCGAATTTGAGGAAGCCGGCATCCAGTATCTTGTCATTGAAGGGATTGAATCCTTTGAAGCGACATATGATTCCATAGAACTGATTGGCGAAGCCGTAGGTCGTATTGATGAAGCAACGGCTCTCACATCAGAAATGCAGGAGGAAGTCGCCAAACTGAGGGAACAGGCTGAAGCGGTATCTGAAGAAGATCGACAGCTTGTCTGGACGGAAGTTTCGCCGTCTCCGGATATTTTCACCACAGGTACAGGAACCTTCTTCCACGAAATGCTTGAGATTATCAACGCAGACAATGCCGCTGCCGATCATGACGGATGGGTTCAGCTCAGTGAAGAAGAAATGGTCGCTCTGACACCTGACGTCATCATCACAACGTATGGCTATTACGTGGAAGACGCCTTTGACGAAGTTGCTGAGCGTGACGGCTGGCAGGACATTCCTGCCGTTGAAAACGGTGAAATCCATGACATCGATAACGATACCGTTTCCCGCCCCGGGCCCCGGCTCGTTGAAGGAGTGAGACAGCTCGGTGAACTCATCTACCCGGATGTCTTCAATTAATCGCACAGCTTTAACTTACACACTGGCCCTGATGTTTACCATTGGGGCTGTGCTTTTATCCTTATCCATCAGTTCTGTGCATGTTCCCCTTGGGCATATTGCCCACATTGTCGGAGAGAACCTGTTTGGCTTACAGCCGAATCCCGAAATTACGGACGGTGAGCGCCGGATCATCTGGAACATCCGTCTGCCACGGGTGTTTCTCGGATTGGGCGTTGGCGCCGCTTTAGCACTCGCAGGTGCAGCATTTCAGGGACTGCTGCGTAACCCGCTGGCGGATCCCTATACGATCGGGGTCTCCTCCGGAGCATCGCTGGGCGCTGTTATCGTGATTTTTTTCGGGATCAGTCTCCCTGTCATAGGCGGTTTCACCTTGCCTTTGATGGCGATTCTCTTCGGCTTTGCGACACTGATGATCGTCTTTGGACTGGTACAATTGACCAGCCGGAGCCTTGCCGTTGAGACGATCATCCTTGCCGGTATCATCATGAGTGCTTTTATCGGCGCGCTGATTTCGTTACTCATTGCCCTCGGTGATCAGGATGCGATGACCCGGATCATTTACTGGTTGTACGGCAGTGTTGCACTGAGAGGCTGGAGCTATGTCCAGCTCCTGGTTCCGTTTCTGGTAACAGGGAGCCTGATGCTTCTCGTCTATTACCGTGAACTCAATGCCATGGCACTCGGCGAGGAAGCAGCTGGGCACATCGGTGTCAATGTCCGCCGCGGTAAAATTGTGGTCGTTGCAGGGGCCTCACTTCTCACTGGTGCTGCCGTTGCCGTATCCGGAACGATCGGCTTTGTCGGGCTGGTTATTCCCCATCTTGTGCGGCTGCTGACCGGGCCCAATCATCGCCACGTCCTGCCGATTTCATTTATCACTGGTGGGGGCTTCCTCGTCTTCGCAGACCTTTTAGCCCGCACGATTATCGCACCGCAGGAGATGCCAATCGGGGTATTGACCGCCCTTATTGGCGCACCTGTTTTTGCGCTGCTGTTAATTCGAAAACGCCTCGGAAAGGAGTGAGGAGCATGCTGCATCTGGATCATGTCACTGGGGGCTACGGGCCAAAACCCGTCATTCACGATCTGAGTCTGACCGTTGAGCAGGGTGAATTTTTCACCCTGTTGGGCCCCAATGGCAGTGGGAAATCCACCCTGTTCAAATTGATCAGTGGTACGCTCCCTCTCTCATCGGGTTCCATTACGATGGACCAAGAGGCGGTCAATGAATTGCCCCCTGCAGAACGGGCCAGGAAAATTGCCGTTCTCTCTCAGGAAGCAACCGTCTCGTTTGACTTCACAGTCGAAGAAATTGTCAGCCTTGGCCGCTACGCTTTTCAACATGGCTTGTTTAAATCGTTATCCAAACGTGATAAAGAAATGATCGAGCATGCGCTGAAGGTGACGGATACGACCATTTTCCGGAACAGACCTTTTCGCACGTTAAGCGGCGGGGAAAAGCAGCGTGTACTTCTGGCCAAATCGCTCGCTCAGGAACCGAAACTGCTGCTGCTCGATGAACCGACGAACCATCTGGATATCCGTCACGCCTTTCAACTGCTTGATTTACTGAAGGACTGGCAAAAATCCCATCAGCTCAGTGTATTCGCCATTTTGCACGATTTGAATGTGGCGTCCTTGTACGCTGACAGGGTAGGCCTTTTAAACGAAGGGCGTCTGGTGACCACCGGAAGCCCTGACATTCTTCGAAAAGAAGAGCAGCTTGCCAGCATTTATGAAGTGAAGATCAACGCCCAGTCCCATCCTGTAATGCCGAAGCCGCAAATCACGATCACACCTGGCCATGCGAGCCATAGCGGTTCGTTTCAGTTTGGTGAAGACGTCACCATTTCAAGAAGCGCAGAGCTGATCCGCGTAAGCTTCGATCTGCCCCTGCGGACGATTTCCAGCGGGGTCACAGGCGACGGCATCGGATGGATGAAGCATTTCTGCAATTTCCATGTGGATCCGCACTATGACGGTGTGACACCCTTGGCGGACATGACGGCCTGGCTGAGTGAACGACGCCTTTCCCCGGACAATACCGTCGGCATGATGACAGCGGTTCACCTCGACGATGCGGCAACAGTTAAGGAAACCATCGACGGGATCGATATCATGGTACTCGCAACTGCGGGGATCGGGAATGCTGTCGACATCACGCTTGCGGATAAACGGGAAGGACTCAGCCACATCGGCACATTGAACATCATGGTATTCATTGATGCTCATCTGACCGACGGGGCGCTCGTCAATGCAATGATGTCTGCCACAGAGGCGAAGACCAAGGCCTTACAGGACCTCGAAGTAACCGACCGGTTTACCGGGACATTGGCCACCGGCACACCAACGGACAGTCTTGCCATTGGCACAACGCAAAACGGAGACCTGACGCCGTTTGCAGGATCAGGCACACCGGTTGGAAAAGCGATTGGTGCTACTGTCTACAAGGCGGTAACCGAAGCCATAAAGCACTATCTAAGAAGGTCAGCTCCGTGATAACGGGCTGACCTTGTTTTCTGTATCCCTCCCTTTCCGGAGCCTTAAGACACGGTTGCTCTCTTATCCAATAAACAATGAGAGTCAATTTACCTGGATTCAGGATTGAGATGAGCAAAGCTTTTGCATTTATTTCGCAGTGCGAATAGAATAACGCTTGTACCATTTTTACTACAGAGACACAGGAAAGGTGATGCACCATGGCAAATGTATTGTATATTACAGCTCATCCTTTGACTGCAGCGCAGTCCATCAGTATGGCAACCGGAGAGACATTTTTGAAAGAATATCAGACCCATCATCCTGAGGATACGGTTCAGCATGTGGACTTATTCAAGGCAGAAGTTCCTTACATCGACTCAGATGTATTCAGTGGCTGGGGGAAACTCGGTGAAGGGATTGCGTTCAATGAACTCACGGAAGCCGAACAGGCGAAAGTGGGCAGACTCTCAGAATTACACGAACAGTTTATGCAGGCTGATAAATATGTCTTCGTAACACCGCTATGGAACCTCGGCTTTCCACCAGTTGTGAAAGCATACCTCGATGCCGTAGCTGTACCAGGAAAAACGTTCCGTTATTCCGAAGAAGGTCCAGTCGGCCTTTTGACAGATAAAAAAGCTGTCCACATTCAGGCACGCGGCGGAAATTATTCTGAAGGGCCTGCTGCGGATCTCGAAATGGGCGACCGTTATATCCGCCAAATGATGACGTTCTTTGGTGTACCATCCTATGATGCACTCTTTGTTGAAGGGCATAACGCTCAACCTGAACAAGCAGAAGAAATCAAGCTTCGCGCCAGTCAGGAAGCAAGAGAATTGGCTGTCAGCTTTTGATTTCACTCAAAAAAAGGAAGCGTCAATCCCGGTTTATCTGGGATTGACGCTTTTTTATTTCCTATCTTCAATCGGAAATTGACTGCAGTTCGATTTACGAAGTAAATGTGAAATTTCGGGACTTGTGACACACAACGTTCACAATCCCGCTACAAAATGGACACAGTTCGGCCGGTTAACACTGCTTTAACCGTTGTATACTCAAGATAAGAAATCAGAGAGTGAGTGATCACTAACAACCAGCAATCATCATCCTTTTTCTGCTGTGTGTCACTTGTTCTCACCCAATACAAGAATTCCTGAGGAGGAAAACATCATGATTATGGATTTTTTGAGAAACAACAAAGTGGCCGCAGCGGTTTTGACATTTCTACGCGTTTACATCGGTTGGCAATGGCTCACAGCGGGCTGGGGGAAAATTACCGGTGAACCATTTGACGCATCCGGTTACTTAAACGGTGTCGTCGCAAACGAAAGTGTCCAGGCAACATACCCGACGTATCACGCATTCATCGAAAACTTCGCGTTACCGAATGCCGGCATCTTCAGCTTCATGGTCGCCTGGGGAGAATTCCTCGTCGGTCTCGGCTTGATCCTCGGTGTCCTGACAACCGCCGCTATTTTCTTCGGTGTCGTCATGAACTTCGCTTTCATGTTCGCAGGGACCATTTCAAGTAACCCATGGCTTGTCCTTCTGTCGATCTTCATCCTTGCCGCAGGTCACAACGCCGGTAAATTCGGCGGCGACTACTGGGTTGTTCCTTACCTTCGCAGCAAAGTGTTCAAGAACAAGCAGGCAGATAGCGTAACGAAAGCCGCATAACACATCTGACCAATCCCTGGATCCGAGGCTGAAGCCTCCCGGTCCGGGGATTTTTTCATTCGGAGCTGTGCATTTCATGACGTTCGGGTATACGGAAGGGCACTTCGCAGGGTGGTCAAGCGCACTTCCTGATCCGTCGGACGCACCAACTGCCTTCTATTAAAAAAACACTCTGTCCGGTGGATAACAATCAACGTCATCCTTAAAACAGCCTCGGAAAATGGAGTCTCCGAGGCTGTTTTCTATACCTGTCGATTAATGTTTCACGCTGGCCGGGGCAACACTGGCGATATAAGGCAAGTTGCGGTATTGCTGGGCGTAGTCAATGCCATAACCGACGATGAATTCGTCAGGAATTTGAAAACCGACAAAATTTAAGACCAGGTCGTCTACTTCGCGTCGTTCCGGTTTATCAAGAAGTGTGCAAATCTTCAGCGCCTTCGGCCGGTGCATCTTGAAATGATCCATCAAAAAATGCAACGTCAGACCGCTGTCTACGATGTCTTCTACCACCACCACATTCTGATCGGTAATATTGGAGTCCAAATCTTTCAATAGCCGGACTTTCCCCGAAGATTCCGTCTGATTCCCGTAACTGGATACACTGATGAAGTCGATTTCCACACTGCCACTGATATGACGCATCAAATCTGCGGCAAACATAAAGGAGCCTTTCAAAACAGCCACCAGCGTGATCGACTCCCCTGTGAATGTTTCCTCAATTTCCAGCGCAAGTTCCTTCACTCGTTTTTGAATGACCTCTTCACTGAGCAATGTTCCCTTGATTTCATATTCCACGTTCCATCCACCCTTTCAATTCTGATCAGCCTCTTTAATCTTATCAGAAAATCTAACAAAATAAAGACCGTATATGGTAGCATAAAAACATTGATTCGAATTGACTGAAAGGTGATGATCGACGTGCAGGAAGCAACCATTTACCTCATACGCCACGGTGCAACCGGCTGGAATCAGACCGGCAGATATTTAGGGCATACCAATGAGCCCATTCTTGAAGAATCTTACCCGGTCATTGATAAACTGAAAACAGTAGCTGATTCACTTGAAAATCCGATCGTGACATCGAGCGATTTGCTCCGTTGCACGCAAACCGCCTCAAGACTGTTCCCCGATACTGCCATTCATTTTGACCATCGTTTGCGGGAAATGAATTTTGGCGACTGGGAAGGCAAGACAAAAGAAGATCTCAAACAAAACCCGGATTTTGATACTTGGCTGTACTCCTTTCATGAGAGTACGATCCCGAACGGGGAAGGGGCGGCCGAATTCTCCAACCGCGTACTTGGCTGGTGGACTGAATACGCCAATCGTCCTGATTTGTTGGAAAGTTCACATGTCATCGTCGCGCACGGCGGGGTCATTCGCGTTCTGATGACACATTTAACCGGTACCGGACTTGAAACATTCTGGGATTGGCGGATCCCGCACGGCACTGCCATCCGGCTGACGCTCACGAAGCAACAAGATGACTACCTGGCATCGGATTGGATCCGTTTGCCCTGATCACTCCGCAGTGATGCTCCTGAATCAGAGGGCCCCGCCTCCTGATTCAGTGACATCCTTCTTCTTGCTCCATCAAATTCCTTAAATGAATCAGGGCCGATAACAGGATGCCTCTTTGAATCGCCGCGGCCAAAAACCCACATGAAAACCGGTCACCCCGCACATAATAAGTGATGAGAGCCTCTGTTTCGATATTGCTTAACGTTGAAATCTTCACCTCGTCGGGCAGGCAGTGCAAGTTCGATACAATCTCCATGTACCCTTTTCTGAGAATCCCGTATGCCTGTGCATCTTTTTTGAATGCCGATACCCCTTCATCATAATCAGGCCCGCGAATCTGCATTACCCGGTGTGACGTGTTTTTTTGATCCGGCCAGGAGAAAAAAGGTACGTCGTCTCTCTTAAAATAGGCAATATAACGATTCAGAAATTCCAGCTTGGTATTCGATGTCACAGTCATCATCCCCTTTTCAAGTTGATCTGTGTATCATTCTAGCGGTACCCCTGACAACTGCTGTCACGGAACATCAATTCGCTTCAAAAATATGCTACACTTAATCCCACTTATAAATTTCAGGAGGTTTGACTATGCTGCTATTTTCGATCGGTTTTATCGCATTCCTTGTGGTGCTCAACACGGTCATTATTCGCATCAGCCGTGGAGATCGTTGGAAACGGATCTTATCAGGAGCCGTTCTCCTCGTGATCGCTCCCCTCAGCTTCATCCTATCCATTACGCTGCTTCCTTCCACTGGCGCTTTTAGTGAAAGTGGTTCAGCTGAAATCGCGACACTGATGACAACAACAACTCTCGTTGTCAATGGCATGATCCATATTGTAAAAGGCATACTGACAAACGAATAACAACCGTGCCGGACCTGATGCTGATCAGGTTCTTTTTGTTTATTGATATCAATTATCATTCACCTATTTGATAACCTCTCTCAATTACCTGTATGATAGCTCCATTAGTTGATCATCATTCTCAATTAAGATTAATTTTCTCAATTAAGCGTTGAATTCTCTCTGTTTCATGGTATAGTAAAGATAAGGAGAGACAGGAGGGAATGACCATGCAAACCGAATCAACCATCATCACCAATACGAATGAGAGCTACCAATCGCAGTGGCTGAGATCCCTCATGAGACACCGCGAATTAATTTTTGCCGGCTTGGGCGGTTTATTTCTTTTCATCGGATTTATCCTCGATCGCCAGGAAGTGAGCACCGCCGCGGTACTCTTTTTCATCTTATCTTATGGTGTCGGCGGCTATTACAAAGCAAAAGAAGGGTTATATGACCTGTTGAATAATACGCGGCTGAACGCCGAAATTCTGATGATTCTGGCAGCTGTCGGGGCCGCATCCATCGGTTATTGGGAAGAAGGTGCCATTCTGATCTTCATTTTCTCCATCAGCGGCGCACTCGAAACGTACACGATGCAAAAAAGTGAGAAGGATCTCTCTTCACTCATTTCATTGGCACCCGACACCGCGACAATCATCACCACGGATGGTGACCACAAAACGATCCCTTTGGACGATGTTGCCATCGGTGACCGCGTACTCGTTCGTCCAAATGAACGAATCCCCGTGGACAGTGTCGTCTTACAAGGCCATTCCACCGTTGATGAATCAACACTCACCGGTGAAGCCGTACCTGTCGAAAAAATTGAGGGCAGTGAACTGTTCAACGGCACGTTGAATAACAGCAGCTCCCTGACGGTGGAAGTGACCCGCCGGAATGAAGATTCTTTGTTCCAGAAAATGATTACCCTGGTCCAGCAGGCCAAGACTGAACGTCCGGAAACCCAGCGCTGGATCGAGAAAATTGAAGGACCTTACGTCATCACGGTTTTGATTATAACTGCCCTCATGCTCATCATCCCATATACCGTGTTCGGCTGGCCGTTCACAGACACATTTTACCGGGCGATGGTCCTGCTTGTTGTCGCTTCCCCTTGTGCCATCGTCGCTTCGGTCATGCCAGCCATGCTTTCAGCCATTTCAACCGGCGCACGTAACGGGGTGCTCATGAAAGGCGGGGTATTCATGGAGCAGCTCTCGAAGGCTGATGTCATCGCATTTGATAAGACCGGGACAATTACAGAAGGTGCCCCGAAAGTGACGCACTTCCTCACGCACGATCAGGAATCACGTGTGCTGGACATCGTGTCTGCCATTGAAAAACAATCAAATCACCCACTTGCTGAAGCCATCGTATCGTATTGTGATCGTCATGTACCCAAGGGCAAGGAAAAGGTTGAACTGAACAATGTGGAAGACGTTACCGGCTTCGGTGTCAAAGCCAGTGTCAATGGTGATGCCTGGTATGTAGGGAGCCTCAGCTACATGAAGCGTATGGATGTGGCTAAGCAGGATGATCAATGGATGTCCACCATCACTGCGTGGCAAAAAGAAGGAAATACCATCGTTTGTGTCGCAAAGAACCATGAACTCGCAGGGGTTTTCGCCATTAAGGATCAGCTCCGCAAAGGCGTCAAAGAAACGCTTGAAACCCTCCATAAAAACGGGATTCGTACCGTGATGATTACCGGCGACCAGGAACAGACGGCCAAAGCAATTGCGCAGGAAGCCGGTGTTTCCGAATGGTTCTCAGAGAGCTTACCGGAGGAAAAAGTCCGCAAAGTGGAAAAACTGAAAGAATCCTATACGTCCGTCATCATGGTCGGCGACGGCGTCAACGATGCCCCGGCTCTTGCGAAAGCAGACATTGGTATCGCCATGGGTTCAGGAACCGATGTTGCGATTGATACAGCTGACCTCGTCCTGATGAAAAATGATCTTTCCAGAATTAATCTGTCCGTCAACCTGTCCAAGCGAATGAACCGGGTCATTATTCAAAATTTAATTTTCTCTGTCAGCGTCATCTTGATCCTGATCAGCGCAAACTTTTTTCAAAGTCTTACGCTCCCAATGGGGGTCATCGGTCATGAAGTCAGCACCATTCTCGTGATTCTGAATGGACTAAGGCTGTTGAAACCCTGAGCCATTCCCCATACGAAAAGGGCGCAGGTTAATCACCTGCACCCTTTCTTTCAATTATAACTCAGCCAATGCTTCATCAAAAATGGGCCATCTTTTTTCCCTTGCAATTGCTTCCATTTCCTCATTCGGATTCACCACAACAGGTGTCTGCACATATTCAAAAAGCGGAATATCCGTTTCACTGTCCGCATAGGCCCATGTGGAAAAAGCAGATTCTCCAAAGCCCGGATGCATCTCTTTTTCCTGTAACCATTTTTTGAGTTCTGTGACCTTCTCTTCTCCGTTTATAATCTTCTCTACCCGGCCGGTGCAGATCATGTCATCCGTAAACGTCAGGCGGGTACTGATGATCTCTGCATCAAGCTCCAGTAAATCTCGAAAGGCTTCCAGAAACGGATGAAGCGCGCCGGACAGAATGATTATCGTATCCCCGCGTTTTTCATGTTCTCGTAACTTTTCCACCAGTTCCATGTTGACATTGGACAGATCACTGCTTGCAAGCTCTTTAAAAAAATCATCCAGTTTCGTTTTACTCATCCCTTTGAATGTCTTCGCAAAACCACGGAAAAAACACATTCGCATTGCCTGTTTCCCTTTGAAAACCCGGGTAACCAGGGTGGCCAAAATCACCATGCCTAAAGTCAGCCATTGCTGATACCCAAACCATTTCTTTCCTGCTTTGAACATTGCTTTAAAAGAATCGCCCTGATAAAGCGTACCATCAAAATCCACTGTCACAATCGCCATGTTCAATCCACCTCTGTTTCGTATAATGCATCCATTTTCCCTGAGATTCTGATTCAACACAAGTGAACAATGATTCATTTTCCAGATATTACACACTTCAATAGAGTTTCCTCCACGGCTCAGGGTTCTCTGATCGACAGAAAATGCGCCACGACCTCTGGGTCGAACTGCCTGCCGGATTCTTTTTGCAAAACAGCCAGCGCATCTTCTTCCGGCATGGCTTCACGGTAAGCCTGCTTTGTCGTCATTGTCTCATAGGCTTCTGCCACAGCAATGATCCTCGCCTCCAGCGGAATTTCTTGTTTCTTCAGCCCTTTTGGATATCCGCTCCCATCCCATTTTTCATGATGGGCCAGAACAATTTCAGATAAATTGCCGTATTGATTCACTGCGTTCAGGATATTGTAACCGACTTCAGGATGACGCTCGATCTCTTCACGTTCGTCTTCAGAAAGCCGGTCCGCCTTTACCATCATTTCCAGCGGCAGGGCCACTTTACCGATATCATGCACAAGGCCCGCCGTCTTCAGCTCCTGAATCCGCAAGCGGTCCACCCCCATTTCCGTGCCAATCATTTCGGCATACAAGCCAACACGTTCGGCATGTTCCTCTTCGTTCGGAAAACTGTCAAAGAAGGTTTGCATGATCGTTTCAACTGCCTGATAAGCAATTTTTTGCTTGTCCGCTATTTTTTGACGGTACATTTTTTCCTCTGCCTTACGAAGAATGTGCTCCGTCGGCTCTTCTTCACGGAATTTCGTTTCGAAACCGAACGATGCGGTGATCGGCAGACCACCGACATTGAATTGTTTCAATCCTTCACTGATCCGCTCCACAATGATTTCCACTTCCTGCGGATCGGTTTTCGGAAGGACAATTGTAAACTCATCGCCTCCGACCCGGGCAATAATATCATCTGCTCTGCACTGCTGGCGAATGGTCTTTGCCACCTTCCGTAAGAGCTCATCCCCTTTGGCATGACCGAAGGCATCGTTTAAGAGTTTCAATCCGTTCACATCAAGAATCAGCACCGAGAGCGGGAAATTGCGCTCAGTGTTCAGGCGATTCAGTTCCTCTTCGAGGAATCTGCGGTTATACAGATCCGTTAATTGGTCATGAAAACTCAAATATTCAATTTGTCTGATCCGTTCTTTCTCGACGGTGTGATCCCTGAAGACGATCACAGCTCCTTTGACCCCGCCGTCAATCGATCGAATCGGAGCGGCGCTGTCTTCCACAGGGATTTCTTTCCCGTATTTATTTTTCAATAACTTGTCTTTTTCCATCTCCGAATTTTCTCCGGTTTTGAGGATTTTATACACCAGGCTGTCACACTTTTCACGGGTGTGTTCGTTGATGATGTAGAACACTTTATCAAAAAATTCACCGGTTGCTTCGTCCATCCTAAAACCCGTCAGCTTCTCCGCCATCCGATTCATCAACGTGACTCGCCCTTTATTATCCGTAGCAATGACGCCGTCCCCTAAAGACATTAACGTCGTTCTGAACATCTCTTTTTCGAGATGAAGCGCTTCTTCAATCTGCTTGTAATCAGTAATATCCATTCCAATCCCCAGAAGGCCTGTAATCCGGTCTGCATCATCTTTTAATGGAACTTTTACCGACCTGACCGTATGAACCTCACCGTCACTGAATGTGATTTCTTCTTCACGTACAATCGTCTCTTCAGATTCAAAAGCATCCCGATCGCCCTCCTGGCAAACGGATTGCTGCATCCGATCCACCTGATAATTCTCTTGAAACCAGCGGTTCGACATCGGGATTGATCCGTCTGGCTTCACAAGCCAGAGCCCTGCAGGCATGTGGTCAAAAATCGATTCGAGCAGCCGGTTGTTTCGGGCTGTTTGTTCCTGATAATGAATAGCAGTCTGCTTTATGGACTCTTCTTCTGATACGTCCCGAAAATGGCCATGAAACCTGACGCTGCCATCTTCAAGGGATTCCGCCCGCGAATAACCCTGCACCCAGATCAAACCGTATTCAGGATGATTGACCCGAAACCGCGCATCCCATAAGCCGCCTTCTTTTGCAACCTGGAACGTTACCGAGAACACATCGTCCAGGTCATCGGGATGAATGGCGTCCAAAACCACTTGCTGATCCATCATGGCTTCTTCAGCTTTGCAGCCAAAAATGTCGCTGATCCCTTCGCTCGCGAAATCAAAGACCCCATTTCCAGAAGGCGTCACACGGTATTGGTACATCGCGCCAGGAACGTAGTTCATGAAGTCTGAGAGCTGTGTTACAGATATTAACGATGTTTCACATGTGTTTTTTTGCCTGGGCATGATCAGCACTCCTTATCAGTGACCTGAATCACTGTGTGAATCTATGTATGAATCGGGTTGTCACAAGCAACGTTCACATCGAAAATCCTCATAATATGCTCAGGTCTATTATACTTTAAATAAGATGAAAAACTAGCATTTTTTCATTTCATCACCAATATTTCTAGTTCTTTAGTTTAGTTTTATGTGTATTTTCAAATAATATTGTCGAATCTTCAGTTATTTTGGTTCCGATTTGGTATTTGAGTCCCGATCCTGCTATTCTGAATGGACACAACTCTTTGCATCGGAAAGGAATCGATTCGATGACCACTCACCGGTACCTCCTTTTCTATTCGCTTCTCTGTTTCGGTTTCTATAGTGTGCTCGCTCTTTTCATTACCCGTGAAACTGCATGGATAATCCGCATCGATGAGGCGATTCAGGCAAGCATGACAACGCACTCTCCCGACTGGCTCTATACCACGATGAACTGGTGGACGGATCTTGGCAGCGTCTCTTTTTTTACCACTGGGACCCTTTTGACTGCCTTGTTCATCTGGATACACCCTCGCATAAAGCCGGTTTGGGTCTTACCGCTCACCGTCAACATGCTCGGTATCTCGGCGTTGTCCACGTGGATGAAAGAAGTGACCGCGCGTCCACGTCCGAGTATCAATGAAACCGTGGACGCTGTCAGCTTCAGCTTCCCCAGTGCACACGCTTCCGGCAGTGCAGCCTTCTACGGGTTTCTGATCCTGCTGGTGACGCTTCATGTATCGCATTCCCGCTTGAAAATCAGCCTGAACCTGGTTCTTCTGTTTATGATGCTCACGGTCTCATTCAGCCGTCTGATTCTGAATGTTCACTTCTTTTCAGACATGCTCGGCGGATTGCTCCTTGGTGCCGGCTGGCTTTTCATTGCAATCAGGACAGGCATTTTCCTTGATCAAAAGACTCGCTGACACACTATCACATTAAATCGATCTATACACTGGGTTTATTTTCACAAAAAATTCATATTTCATCGGAACGTCCTCTATCTTCCTCTTGTAATTTAAGCTACAATGTAGGTATTGAACCGCCTGCGGCCGTTCATCTAACCAATGCGGGCTGAAAATCAGGCTGTACAGCACGACAGAACAGATAGAAGGGGGAAGTAAGATGAGCAAAATGCGCATTGCTTTACTTGGATTTGTAACTGCACTCCTCTTTACGCTCTCAGCATGCGGCAATGAGGAAACCATGTCTGCGGACGATATAAAAGCACTGGTAGATGAATACAGCGCGAATTTCGAAACCGGTGAACTGGCGGCCATCACATCCGATGAATTGATCATCACGACAGAAGACCAGGAAGAAATCAGCCACGAATTGCCTGAAGAGGAATTCTTTGTATCCATTGCACCTTATTTTGATCAGACCCATCCATGAACCATTCATAGCCTGACAGGTTGTCAGGGAGAGCTGAAAAACGAAACCTTTGCCGTTCATATTGAAGATCAGGACGGAGAAGTCGTGATGGATGAAGAGATCGATTCATTGGACAATGGATTTATCGACCTTTGGATCCCGCGGGACAGAACGTATCAGGTCACGATTGAATACGACGGCCACGTGACGTCTCAGGAATTATCCACTTTTGAAGGTGACGACACCTGCATTACCACGATGCAGTTTGACTGATGAAAAGATAAAAGCAGGAATCCGCCAAGAGCGGATTTCCTGCTTTAATTTCGTCAAAACTCACACTGCTCATCTTTTTTCCGGGTCAACTCTGCCAATGGATCAGCCAGCAGCATGCTGTCTTCCGTCAGTCTTCTTTACCGGAAAATCACATCGTCATTGACCAGTTTCTTGTTTTGATAATCCGCTTCCCCAGCAAATACACCTGCTTGCACAACGTGCAATTTCATATCATTCAAAATCGGCTTCAGCCGATGCTCTTCCACGAGGAAATGTTTGGCTGAACCAGCGGTGACCGCAATCCCTGCGACCTTGTTTCGAAAGGCATCCACCGGCAACAAGTCGAAGACGTTTTTCAGGCTCCCTGGAATCGAACCCTGAAACACGGATGCACCGATCAAGAACAAGTCGGCATCCATCATCGTTTGCTTCACTGTCGCTGCATCTCCTTCGTAATCCAGAAAATGCCGCCCGTCACTGAACGGCAGGTCAAACTCCGCTTCCTCACTTCGTGGCTTCAGCTCTTCTTCGAGTGCATTCAGCGCCGTTCTTGTTTTCGACCCGGCAACGGATCCAGACAACAGAACAAGCTTTATAACAATGACTTCTTACTTCTTACGCGTGTGTTTTTTGATTTCCGGCAGGATTTTTTCACCGATGAGATCAATGTTTCGCATCAGCTGTTTAAACGGCACACCGCCGAAATCCATTTGACCAATGTAGCGTTGGTGGCCAAACTGTTCGTGCTGATACAATATTTTCTCTACGATGGCTTCCGGGCTGCCGATGTTGATGACGGAACGGATATCTTCAGCCTGCGCAAAGGCTTCTTTCGGGAATCCCCTGCCGTTGGTCAGCTTCATGCCCTCGTTTATATGTGGGTACATTTCCCGCTGTGCGTCTTGTAAAGAGTCCGCGGCATGGAAAAAACCGGCGGCAGCGACCGGCAGTTGTGCAGGGTCATGACCATTCTCCTGTGCCGCTTCCCGGTAGGCTTCGATCTGTCGTTTAAAGACGCTGACGGGGCCGCCGAGCATCGCCATCATCATCGGTACCCCGCGATGACCTGCTTTCATGGCACTGGCGGGTGTGCCGCCGACGGCCCGCCAGATCGGGAGTCTCCCCTCTTTGGGCTGTGGCAGCAGTTCCGCATGCTTTAACGGTTTACGGAATTCCCCCGCCCAGTTCACCGGTCCTTCTGTTTCATTCAGCTTGAGAAGGAGTTCGAATTTTTCCTCATAAAGGGCCTCGTAATCGCGGATATCATAACCCAAGAGGTCAAAGAGACCCACCCGGGATGCCCGGCCGGCAATGATCTCCGCCCGCCCGTTTGAAATCAGGTCCAGCGTCGAAAAATTTTCATACACCCGGACAGGATCCGACGTACTGATGATCGACGAAGAACTGCTGATCTTGATGTTTTCTGTCGCCTGAGCGATGGCTGACAGTACCACCGCATGGGCCTGTGTGGCAAAGTATTCCTGATGACTTTCCCCCACACTGAAGAAATCGATCCCCGCCTGATCAGCCAGTTTCGCAAATTCAATGATTTGCTGCAGACGTTCTTGTGCAGAAATCCGTTCTCCGGTATTCGGGTTCGGTAAATGGTCGCCTAATGTGTAAATTCCAAATTCCATTCCTTGATCCTGATCGATGCGATAGTTATCCATATGCATTCACCCATTTCATATTTCTCTTGATCATAGTTTTATTATGATACATAAGTGCATTTCATGGAAGTACGCACTTCAAAGTGCTATAGTATCCAAAAAGATACTATTGGAGGAATGCATGATGGCCAACATTGAACCGGAACAGTGCCGGGTGGACAACGCCCTGGGAATCCTCGTTGGAAAGTGGAAACCGATTATCCTCTTACACCTGTTAAAAGAGGGCACCCAGCGCTTCAGCGAATTAAAACGAAGCATCCCCGGTATCACCCAGAAAATGCTCACGAATCAGTTAAGGGAACTCGAAGAAGAAGATATCGTCGAACGAAAAGTGTACCCACAGGTACCCCCGAAAGTGGAATATACCATCACTCCTTACGGACAGAGCCTCAGGCCGATCCTCGACGCCATGCACGAATGGGGTCAGAAACACATCGAGCACAAACGGCAGCTTCAAGAGGATGCGGAAAAGAAGCAAGGGGGAGCCTGACCACAGCCGAGGCGTTCCGGTTTTTCTCTGTTGGTCGCGGGAGTTTCCGATACCCGCATTCCAACTGACAAAATTGCATGTTATTCAATCATTTGAATAGGGAATTAAAGCAACTAATCACACGAATAAAAGGAGGCTGAAAATGGATCCCTTGTGTAAAGTCTATGAAAATCAGGACGACGTAGTGATTGCCGTTCGCACATTGCAAAAAAAAGGACTGGATGAAGACAATCTGTACATCCTTTACCTCGATGATGACATTTCAGAGCACGCTTCAGAGAATCCCGAAGCGATAGCTGTCGGGATGAATGAACAGAAACTCGGTACCGCCGTGGACCGGATTTTTCCCGGGACTCTGACCGGTTTGAAAAACAAACTCATTAACATCGGCTTCGATGAAGCGTCTGTCACCGTATTCTCAGAAGCACTGCAGGATGGCAGCACGTTACTCGTCCTGGTTGATCCCCCGGAACAAATCACTTTTTAACAAGGAACGCCCCTGTCACGGTTGCGACAGGGGTGTTTATTTTTCGATCTTAAACAGGGGATGTTCGCGCCAGGGCTGTAAAAAAGCGGCCAATTTCTCAGATGGTTCATGCAACAGTGATGATGTATTCCCTTGATCACAGTTTATACCGTCTTTAAGATACAGGAGGCGGTTCGTCAGCTGTGTGATCTCCGTCAAGTCATGACTGATCAAGACAGCCGTTGTGCTGGTGTTTTTCAGGATCAGATCCAGTTCGGTAATCAATGTCATTTTCGTCGGGAAATCAAGTGCGGAAAACGGTTCATCCAAGAAGAGTACATCCGGCTCCAACACGAAAGCGCGGGCCAGATTCATCCTTTGGGCTTCACCACCTGACAAGGCATATGCCTGAGCATCAGCCAGGTGATCGATCCGGAAAACAGCCAGCCACTTTTTGACCCGCTCTTTGATTTCAACTTGCGGCACCTTGCGAAGCTTCAACCCGATCGCCACATTTTCAAACACGCTCGTCTGAAAACGCTGGGAATGTTGAAACACACTGGCCAGTCGTCTTCGAACCTTGAGTGGCGGGTCCTCGAGGTTCACTTTCTGCCCTTCAAACATCACCTCGCCGGCGTCTGGTGCTTCAAGCATGGCCAAGGCTTTTAATAACGTCGATTTCCCGGCCCCGTTCGGTCCCATGATGCCAAGACGGTCACCCGCCAGCAAATCAAGCCGGTCGAGGCGGATGATCTCCTGAGAGCCACGCTTACACAGCACATTCCGATAACTCACAATCGGATTGTTCATCAGACAAGCCTCCTTTGCTGCACTTTCAAGAGCATAAATGTAACCGTCAGTGCCAGCATCATCAAAATAAAGGACAGGGCAAGGGCCACGTGAAACTGCCCTCTGGACACTTCCATCACCATGGCCGTCGTCAAAATCCGTGTATCGCCACGGATATTCCCGCCGACCATCGATGCCGCCCCCACTTCAGCCAGAACCCGGCCAAGGCCTGTCATAATTGCAGCCATAATGCCGAACCGGGCTTCCACTGCATACATCCGGATCGTCTGCAGGCGCGTCGGTGCGAGCGCCTTCATCTGCAAAAGGAGTCCCTGATCGAGTTTTTTGAAGGCCGCATAAGACAGACTCACAACAATCGGCAGGGACACCAGCACCTGAGCAATCACAATCGCATGCGTCGTAAAAAGCCACTGAAGATCACCAAGCGGTCCTGAACGCCACAGAAACATCGTAACCCATAAACCCGCGACCACAGGCGGCAGTCCCATCCCCGCATGACTGAGAAGGATCAGTGCTCCTCTTCCTCTGAAGGATTTAAACGCCAGCATCATCCCCGCAGGTACACCCATCAGCGTGCTGATTACAATGGAGGAAGTACAGACCTTAATGGTCACCCAGGTAATATGCAGGACGTCTTCATCGAGACGCACGATCATCTGTATGGCCTCAACGAGACCCCTCCAGATCAGTTCCATTTAACTCCCCCACTTCCCTTTGAATCAATCAACGAAAAACAAAGGCTCACCATACGCTTCTTCACCGAAACTGCTGATTTCATTCCTTGCCGTATCACTGACCATGAATGATACAAACGCCTCTGCCCCCTGCTCATTCACCTGGTCAAATCGTTCAGGGTTCACTTGCATCACGTGATAAGGATTTTGCAGCTCCTCTTTTCCTTCAACCAAAATTGTCAGCGTATCCAATTCATCGCGAAGAGAGAGATACGTTCCTCTGTCTGTCAGAAGATATCCTCTTCGTTCGGCAGCTATTCGTAACGTCTCGGCCATCCCCTGGCCGGTTTCCTCATAACCGTTGAATGCCGGTGCAACACCTGACTCCTCCCAGATGTTCAACTCCTGGATATGCGTCCCGGATCCGTCACCTCTCGAATAGAACATCGCTCCTTGTTCAGCGATCGTCTGAAAAGCCCCCACGGCAGTCCGGTTCCTGACCCCTGCCGGATCATCTTCAGGACCGAGGAGGACAAATTCATTGGCCATCACTGCCCGACGGTTCACTACCTCACCTGACTCTGCGAGTTCTTCTTCGGCATCAGGAGCATGCGTGAAGAGGACATCCGCTTCCCCTTGTTCCCCCATGGATAAAACGGCACCGCTCCCAACAGCAATCACTTTCACCCGGTAGCCGGATTCAGCTTCAAAAAGGGGGATGAGGGTATCCAGGAGCCCGCTGTCATACGTACTGGTCGTCGTCGCAAGAATGAACTCTTCCTGTGATTGCCCGGAGGAATCACTCCACGTGCAGGCAGAGGACAAAGTCACCAGACCCATCACAAACAAGGCAACGATCCACGGTCCAATCCGATGTTTCATCAACGTTCACCCCGGTTTGAATAACGCATCAGCCCCATATCGTCCGTGATATACCCGTCTATCTCACCCAAGTGTTCTTTCAATGTGTTTGACTGCAAGGCTTCTTCAAGGCATTTCAAGGCTTCCTGATTTCCCTTCGTCCACTTGACGATCAGATCAAAGGATTCTTCGGTCAATGGGATAAAATCCAGGCCCAGCATCGCAGCAATCGGTTCGATTCCAAGCGTCACGTCTGCATTCCCATTCAGCACATGAGCCCCTGCATTGTAATGGGTCCACTCCACGTCCCCGTATCCGTTCAGATCCTCAGCTGGCATCCCTTCCTTCGTCAGGTGATAGTCCAGCAATTGCCTCGTGCCTGAACCTTTCTGCCTGTTCACAAAACGGATCTCCGGACGAATCAGATCCTGCCATGACTGAATGTTTTCCGGGTTCCCTTTTTGAACCATGAACCCTTGTGTCCGTTTCGCCAGGTGATACACTGAAACCGATTCACCAGCAAAGAAACGCTTCACAAATGGCAGGTTGTAGTCACCGCTTTCCGGATCGAGCATATGGGCTGAGGCTACGTCACAATCTCCCCGGTACAAAGCCATGCAGCCTTCCATACTGCCGATGTAAGATGAATGGATATGGAGGGAGTAGTCGGGATCTTCAAAGACTCTTTGGATGAATTTCTCCAAAAGAAGGTCGTGACTGCCGGCCAATCGAATAACATGATCTGATACAGTGTCAACTTCAACCGCTGTCGGTGTATCTTTTGTTTGGTCGATGAATGTGGAATGCCTGTCCATATAGGCTTCCAGCTGTTTCTCTTCGATTCGCATTTTGTTGCCCACTTTGAACGCAGTCAGTTCCTGACGTTTGATCAGTTCATACACCGTATGCTTTGATATTTGCAAAAGCTTTGCCACGTCGTCGGGCGTATAGATTTTATGATCCATTGAGAAACACATCCTCACGTCACGTAATCGTTATGATATACACCCATTATCTTTGTTTTTGTTTAGTTTCGTCAAGTTTTATTTAGTTCTATTTGATTTTATATCATAAAAGTGACCGCTCATCAATTGAGCGGTCATTTAATTACTGATGAACGACGCTGTCCTTCAGGCCATTGATTTTTGTCATGATGGTCTCGATGTCTTCCTCTTCTGCACCGAGTTCTTCCAAAGTCGCTTGCAAATGTGTGGCAATCGCCAGAAATTCTTTGGGTTGAATATTCATCCCTTCATGGGCTTTCTCCATGGACGTGCCGCCATACTGATTGGGGCCGCCCAGTGCGAAAGAGAGAAATTTCGTCTGGTGCTCCCGCTGTTTCTCCATATCCGTGTGCTCAAAATAATGCTTCACCGTGTCATCTGCCAGCACTTTTGCGTAAAATCTGTCCACCGCGGTCCTGATCGTTTCTTCGCCGCCAAGCTTGTCATACAATGTCGTCATGCACCATACCTCCTGTTCGAGTTTTTACACATGCCACAGTATAAACGGTGCAAACCGGCATTTCAGTGATCCAGATCACATCCTCCGATCAGGTCGATGTACCTTCGTTCAAGTCAACTGAGCTGATCACGCAAAAGAACCGGAGGGAAGAGCCCTCCGGTTTCAATTCATCATTTAATTTAAGCTGTCACAAGTCCCTCTTCAAATTCATGCTTCAACCGGCTGATCACTTCCCGGACCGGGATAATGTCTTTCACCTGATCCACGCCGGCACCGCTGAATACCAGTCCCTGATCCACGTCACCGTCTTTTGATTTCAGAAGTGCATCATAAATGCAGTACTGGTGGGAACATTTCTTCAGACAGCTGACACAGCGGTCGATCTTCACCTTGCCCCCATCGGCAATCTGTGATGTGAAGGAATTTTCGATCGCACGTCCTGGCAAGCCGACAACAGACATCATCATCGATGTCCCCGTGGCTTCGAGGTACCGCTGTTTGAATGCGTCATCGGCATCACATTCTTCGGTTGCTACAAATCGGGTCCCCATCTGCACACCGCTCGCCCCAAGATCCAGCATGTCCTGGATGTCTTTTCCGGTCATAATGCCGCCGGCGGCAATGACGGGAATGGTGACTGCATCTACCACTTCCGGCAGGATGTCTTTGACGGACCGCTCTGTCCCGAGGTGACCGCCCGCTTCGTGGCCTTCCACGACGACCGCCGCTGCACCGAGTCGCTGGGACATTTTTGCAAGTTTACCGGAAGAAACAATCGAGATCACCGGCGTATCATACGCTTTTCCCCACTGGTACATGTCCCTGGAAATGCCCGCGCCGGAGATGATGAAATCCACTCCTTCTTCCATGGCTGCTTTCATCGTATCGGCAAAATCTGTCATGGCGTAAAGGCAATTGACGCCGATATACCCTTTCCCCTGGGTATTCGCCCGTGCTTTACGAATTTCTTCACGCAGTTCGTCCGGTGAGATTCCCGTTCCGGAAATAATGCCAATTCCCCCGGCATTACTGACGGCTGACGCAAGTTTGTGCAGGGAAATCCCTACGCCCATTCCCCCTTGCATGACGGGCACTTCCGGCTCCATGTGTGCGATTTTCAATGCTGGCATTGTCATACTGACCACTCCCCAAATCTGGATTCACGTTTTTTGTGTGCCTTCATCGTAGCAATCGGGAGCTCATATTACTACTTACATTTGTCATCTGCTCCTAAGTTTTATTGTGACAATATTGTGACTACTCCCTGAAAACTAAATCTTTCTTTTTTCACTGAAAACTCATTTTTATGGCGTATAATACGGTTGAAGTTGTTTTGAAGGGAGGCGCGCATCGTGAAATGGATTTTTTCAGCAATGCTGCTGGTCATACTGGGGGGCTGTGAGATGTTCGATGAATCTGAAGAGATGCAAACAGAACCGGAAACCGTTGAATCGGACCTGTCCGGTAATACACCATTTGAAATCAGGGAAATCCGTTTGCCATCAGGTACGGGGTATTTCGGGGAACCCATCCACTCTTCTCTCACAATCGAATGGCAGGAGGAACCCATTGAGCTCTGGATCGGCGAAAGCATTCAGGATGCTTCCGGAAAGTGGCATGACTTTGATCCTTCACCAATTCAAGATCAACCGCATGATGACCATCAGCGCCTGGACATCCGGTCTGAAAATATTCCTCCACGCGATACGCTTTTGACAGGACCGCAAACACATGTCGTTTCCTTTTGGGACCGCTCTCCTGATGAAGAAGGGGCCATCCGGTTGTTCCAAGCTAAAACTGCAGGAGAACTCATTCTGTTTTCAAAGCAGGAAACGTTTGAACAGGGGCCTGATACAGAAGGATGGACAGCCGCAGATCACCAGATTGGCCAGACCCGCTTCGATCCGGCGCAAATTGATACACATGATGAAGAAGGGATCGTGATCACCATGAATCCAGGAGGCAAAACCAGCGGTGAAATCCGCACAATGCATCCCGTCAGCTATGGTTCCTATGAGATCGCGATGACCGTTCCCGATAATCCGGGTACCCTTACCGGCTTCTTTCTCTACGGTGCCCCGGACTATGATCATGAAATTGATATCGAAGTCATGAACGACCAGACTGGAGAGATCTGGCTCACGACCTACGCCGACGGCAAAGAGCAGCATGCCTATAAAGAGGAACATGCCATTGACCCTACAGATGGCATACACACATACAGGATCGATTATTTCCCCGACTATACCGGTTTTTTTCTGAACGGAGAAGAGCTGGCCCGTTTCACAGACGGCTACAGCCATGAGCCGATGCAGCTGATGGTGAATTACTGGCGACCTTCCTGGCTGGATCAAACACCTGCCGATGAAGACACGCAACTGCACATTCACTGGATGAATCACTGAGTAGAGTGCGTAGAAAAAGACCCCGCTCACCAGGAGTCGGGGTCTTCACTGCTATGTTACCAGGGCAGGCCATTTTCTTTCAATTCCTTTTCCCACATGCCTTCGATGGCGCTTCTGACTTCTGGGTCCATCGTTTTTTTGGCTGTTTCCATGTTTGATTTCAGCTGATTGACCGATTTTGCTCCCGGTATGACGGTCGCAACTTCCGGTCGAGCCAGAATGAACTGCATCGCATGATCAATCATAGACCGGTCATCCGGTACGATGGTTTTCAAGTGATTGAACATCGCGGTTCTTCGTTCAATGATCTCCGGCGTCCAACGGCTGCGGATATCCGTAAAGCTGCTTGTTGTATCATACTTGCCGGATAACCAGCCCGAATCAAGCGGCACTTTAATAATGATCGCAACACCTTTCTCTTTTGCCAGCTGAAACGCCCGTGCCGGATCCTGGTGAAAGATGTTGTACATCACTTCAATGACCTGACTGTCCGTCTCATTTAAGGCTTTAAACATCTCATCCGCTGTATCCACTGACACCCCGAAATGACGGATCACACCCTCATCCTGGAGCTCTTTCATGATTTTGAAATGGGGATCGTTACCGGAGAGGATTTCATAAGGCGGGTTATGCAAAAGAAGACTGTCCAGATAATCGGTTTTCAGCCGCTCCATACTCTTTTGAACCGATTCCCGGATTCTCGCCGGGTTGAAATCAATTTCGCCGTCGTCATGATGGCCGAATTTACTGCTGATCACGACGTTCTCCCGAATGCCTTCCAACGCTTTTCCCAGAATCATTTCGCTTCTGCCCAGGGCATAGTTCGGTGCCGTGTCAAAAAAGTTGCACCCCTCTTTCAGAGCTTCCTGTACAATGTGCAGGCCTTCTTCCTCTTTCATGCCATGATCACCATACTGATTGCCCAATTGCCATGCACCCAGTCCCACTTCAGAAACTTGAATGCCGGTATTCCCAAATGCTCGTCGATTCATGCCGCATACCCCTCTCTCATCGTTTTTGAAATTCACGAAACCGCTTTCGTTTTTATGTAAAAAAACGTCTTGCTGCGAGGGTATTGTACCATATTTACATGATCTACACACCCCCTTTATACCAGCTTAACATCCGGCTGTTACGATGAACCTGTTAAGAGAAAAGGAGGGATTTTATGAACATTCGTGCAGTAGTCATCGACATGGACGGCACGTTGCTGACTTCAGACAATCAGATCACCAGACGAAACGAAGAAGCGGTCTACAGCCTGATCAATCAAGGTATTAAAGTATTCCTCGCCACCGGACGGCAATTCGACATCACCGAATCTTTCCATCAGAAACTGCATTTGAACACGCCCCTGATCTGCCTGAACGGGGCAGCGGTTTATGATGGGTATTCGAGCATTCCCGTTTATACCAGAGCTGTTCACATTCAACGGCATCTCTTTTACCAGACAGCGGACGACCCTTCTGTCAATGCCATCATTCACACAGCAGATGGTACGTATTGCAAAGAGCCGTCACCGGAAACCCGCGCCTGGAGCCATCAATCAAAACGGCCGGTTCACTATCTGAAAGATCTTCGCAACATCCCCCGAAGTCCGGTGCTGAAATACAGCATTCAATGTGGCCATCCGAACGAACGGGCCGCCGCGCTGTTCAAAAAGGATGCCCATGTGATCCAGTGGGACAAAGGCTTTGAAATCGTTGCACCGGGCACATCCAAATGGCAGGCAGCAAACAATCTTCTGCGTGCATACGGCATCCGAAAAGAAGAAAACGCCGCATTTGGCGACGGCCCGAATGATGTGGAAATGCTGAGAGCTGCAGGAACAGGAGTCGCCATGGGAAACGCATCGGCACATGTGAAATCTGCCGCAGATTTCGTCACCCTGCACCATGACCAGGACGGTCTCGCAGATTATGTGGAACGCTACCTGATCCGCTCGAAAGTCATCTGACATTGAAACCCCCTGGGACTTATCCCGGTGCGTGAAATGCCGACCAGCGCTGATACATTTTCAAAAGGACTGGATCAAGATAGGTTATTGCCTGCTTTTCAATCCTTTTTGGCACTCCGTAATAAGCCTCTGCGATGCTCCCGGCAATCGCCGTCAATGTATCGCTGTCCCCGCCGCAGGAGATGGCCACGCGGATCACGTCCTCAAAATCCGCTCCATCAAGAAAAGCGGTAATCGCCTGGGGAACGGTCTCCTGACACGTTTCGTTGAATTCATACGTATCCCGGATGTCATCGATGGAGAAATCCAGGGAATAATAATCAGCGGTCATCCGTTTTCGGATGGCTTGTTTATCTTTGCCGTTTCTCGCCAGAAAAATGGCCATGGCACAGGCTTCGGCCCCTTTTATCCCTTCCGGATGGTTGTGGGTCACTTCCGTCACGGCCTTCGAAAGAGTCTTTACGCCCGACTCGGAATCTGCCAGCCAGCCGGCAGGACTGATCCGCATCGCTGCGCCGTTCCCGAAGCTGTTGTAAGGCTCCGGTTTCTCATGGAACACCCATTGTCCGAACATCCCGCCAAATCCGCAATCAGGATATCGTCTTCCGATCGTCTGCATGTGCTGAGTGACCAGAGACGAGAGATTTTTATATTCTTCCGGCTGTTCATTCATCCCCTTCAGAGGCAGCCCCACTCCTTCTGCCGCATCCAGCAGTGCCTCAGCCACAGCCAGGCTCATGATCGTGTCATCGGTCACCTCACACGCTGCCGTAAAAAATTCAAAATCTTTTTTCCTGTAATTATTCCACTCAAATCTCGACCCCACAATGTCTCCGACCATCGCTCCAAGCATTTCCTTCACACTCCTTCAGCAATTTTTGATAAGCACTTGACTGGCATTCCATGCAGTTATTCAATAGACTCAATCTATAGATAAAATTTCTGCACACTGGGAGGGGCAACCATGAATTTTCACCACAAGCCCGTTATTCATACCGGTCCTGTCAAACTGATCGTTTCCGATCTGGACCAGTCCATCAGCTTTTATCAGGATGTCATCGGCCTTGTTCAACTCAGTCGAAATGAAGACACTGCCGTTCTCGGGACGTCTGAGAAACAAGCCTTACTTGAACTCAAACAGCCTGAACAGCTGAACGCAAAACCCGAGCGTTCAACGGGCCTTTATCACTTTGCCATCCTCCTTCCTGACCGGGAGCATCTGGCCGCATTCGTCCGGCATATCGCCGCATTGAAAATCCCCGTGGGCTCTGCGGATCATCTCGTGAGTGAAGCGGTGTACCTGGATGATCCCGATGGGAACGGGATTGAAGTCTACCGGGACCGTCATCCGGATGAATGGCAGTGGGAGAATGGTCAGGTGAAAATGACTGTTGATCCCCTCAACGTCAAAGAGCTGCTCAGATTGAAGCCCGATTTGACATGGGAAGAAGCTCCTGCAGGCACGGTTATGGGTCATGTCCACCTCCATGTCACCAACCTCGAAGAGACAGAGCGCTTCTACGTCGAGGGGCTCGGCCTCAAAGTCGTCTGCCGCTTTGGTAATCAGGCGCTGTTTATCTCCGACGGCGATTATCACCACCATTTCGGTCTCAATACGTGGATGGGGGAAGGTGCACCCCCGACAGCGGCAAACAGCGTCGGTCTCGTCCATGCCACCCTGCACTTTCCTTCCCAGGCAGTGCTGGATCAGCGCATCAACCAGCTCCATAAACTCGGCGCAAAAACCAATAAGCGAAAAAGCGGCTTGTTCGTCGAGGATCCGTCAGGGAATGGTCTCCTGCTCGTCGTTTAACATCCAAATCTTATAACCCCATATTACCATGGCAGACAAAAGATCCATTCTTCAAATGGGAACTTATACATTTAAAAATCCCCTTCGAAGTCATTAAAATGAACCTTCGAAGGGGATTGAATTCTAATTTGGATCAGGCGATTCGACTCACATCTTCATCCACCTGGATCTCATTGACTTGTCGTTCCCGGTTCAATTTTTTCGCAAACAGGCCGATGACAACGACTGTTCCAATGGCTGCGCCCAGGTATGACAACGGCATGGGTAACCCGAAACCGATTTGAGCATTCAAGATATAAGTGAACGTCACCATCGTCATAAATGTCGCCGGAATACTGGAAATCCAGTGGTTTTTCCCTTGCAATCCCAGATACATCGCCCCTACCCACAAGGCAATCATCGCAGTCGACTGGTTCGCCCAGGAGAAGTAACGCCACAGGATGGTGAAATCGAGCTGCGTGAGTACGACTGAAATCATAAATAGCGGGATTGCAATCATCAAACGGCTTTTGATTTTGATCTGCTTGATTTTAAAATAATCGGCTATGATCATGCGCGCACTTCTGAAGGCTGTGTCCCCTGACGTGATTGGCAAAATAATAACACCAAGAACCGCGAGCGTCCCGCCGATACTGCCAAGCATCACCAGTGACACCTCACTGACTACTGCAGCAGGGCCGCTCTCTGCAATCATCGCATTTAAATCCGTCCCGTAAAATAGACTCATCGCAGCCGCCGCCCAGATCATGGCGATAACCGCTTCAGTAATCATCATGCCGTAGAAAATCTTCCGGCCGTCTTTTTCACGCTGTGTGGTTCTGGAAATAATCGGCGACTGTGTGGCATGGAACCCGGACAATGCCCCACATGAAATGGTCAGGAACAGTAACGGGAAAATCATCAACCCATCGGGATGCATGTTCGTTAATGTCATCTCCGGGATCGGAGCACCTGTGACAACAAGGCTTCCGCCAATGCCTAAAGCACTGATCACAAGCAACAGTCCGAAGATCGGATACACTCTGCCGATGATTTTATCAATTGGCAGCATCGTTGCGATCACATAATAGATAAATATAAATCCGATAATCATGCTGAGCGTTGTCCATCCGGACATCATATTATGAAGCAGTCCGGCAGGAGCGGTTACGAAAACCGTACCAACCAGTAACAGCAAGAGTACAGCAAAGCCGTTTACGACATGTTTCATCACTTTCCCAAGGAATTTTCCTGCGAGTTCAGGAAGATGTGCTCCCCGGTTTCTGATGGAAATCATTCCTGTGAGATAGTCATGCACTGCGCCGGCAAAAATAGCTCCGAACACAATCCACAGAAAAGCGACAGGCCCATACAAAGCACCCATGATCGGGCCGAAAATCGGGCCCACACCAGCGATGTTCAACAGCTGGATCATCGAGTTCCGCTTCGTCCCCATCGGCACGTAGTCAACCCCGTCACCTTCACTCATCGCGGGCGTTACACGTTCTTCCTGCACGCCAAACACTTTTTCAACAAACTTCCCATACGTAAAATACCCGATAATTAAGAGTCCAATCGCTAGTAAAAAAGTAATCATTACTCTTACCCCTCCCTGTTACTAAGCGCTGTATTACACGTTTATCTTAACGTGATAACGCTTCCAAAAGAGGGTTTTGTCCTATGATGCGGCTATGATCATCCAACATGTCGAAATGGGTATGTAAGATGCACAGGTTTCATTTAAAGTTCCAAGCGTTGCCTGAGAGGTTTCACATAGTTCCGGCTGACAGGTATTTGTTCTTTTACATCAATCAACTTCAACTGGTAGGCCCCATTGAACCATGGAGTGATTTCTTCAACGCGGTTCAAGTTAACGATGTATCCCTTATGGGTTCGGAAAAACGAGTGGTCCTGCAGTTTTTCGGCCAGTTCTTTAAGAGGATAGCGGGTCAGATATTCCACGTTTTGACTGACAACTTTCGTGACCTGGCCTTCCCGGTAAATGTAATCAATTGCTTTTGGGGCAAGGTAATGAATCGTTTCACCCTGCTGAACTGCCAGCTTACTGAATTCGGCATTTTTCTGAAGATAAGTTTCTCCGGATGATGGTTCATCCGGCAAGGCAGACCGTATCCGTTTAACCGCTTCGTGCAGCTGCACTTCTTCAAACGGTTTTAACACATAGTCCAGTGCCTGCACGCGAAAAGCACTTACTGCATAGTCCGGATAGGCCGTTGCAAAAACAATCAGCGGGACTTTCTTCAGCTTGTTCAGAATCGCTGCAAGCTCAATGCCGTTACGTTCACCCATTTCAATATCCAGAAATATCGCATCCGGTTCAGTGGAGAGAATAACACCCAATGCTTCATCGACACTGCCCGCTTCTCCGGCGATCGTGACATCCGGATAGTTGGACAGGAGATATTTTAATTCATCGCGACTGAAAGGTTCATCATCAACAAGAACGATCTGAATACTGCTTGTTCCCATGTATATACACCCCTTTCCACTGCCGTGATTAGCTATTAACTGGAAGTAACGAAAACGAAATACTCGTTCCCGAGTCCGGACCGCTATCAATGACCAATCCTTTTTCAGAAGCGTTCATATCCGTTAATCGACGATGAACATTATATAAACCGATCCCAGCCCCTTTTTCTGATGCTACAGGCTCTCTGGTCAATTTCAATAATCGGTAATCCGGTATCACATGGCCATTGTTGTAGATCGTAACCACTGGATGTCCATCCTCTTTCCAGATCGATATGCGGATTCGAAAAGCGTTGTTCCCGGAACGCCTGCCATGTTTAATCGCATTTTCAACCAGTGGCTGCATGGTCAGGGTGGGAACTTTATAATGCAGCAGGGAGTCATCAATTTCCCACTCCACTTCCAATTCCCCGGAAAAACGGGCTTGCTGTATTTCCAGATAGGAATGAATCTGTTTGACCTCGACTTCGAGTGTCGACCAGGCTTGATTGGCTCCCGCCAGGTTCTGCCTGAAAAAACTCGACAGAGACAAAATTAATTTCCTCGCTCTTTCAGGATCTGTCCGAATCATCGAAACGATAATGTTCAATGTATTAAAAAGAAAATGCGGACTCACCTGTGCCTGGAGTGCCTTTATTTCCGTCTCCCGTGCGATTTTTCTCAGATCTTCGATTTTGGCCAGTTCCAGCTGATTACTTAAAAGACGGGCCAGACCGCCAATGAGTTCTTTTTGCAGCACCGTAATTTCTTTTTCTGATCGGAAATAAAATTTCAACGTGCCGACAATTTCATCTTTTTGTTTTAACGGAACAATCATGGCTGCATGAATGTCCGGTGATAACGTTTCATCATTTTTCCCTGATTGTGTACCTACATAAGATTCACCTGTAACAAGGACTTCTTTTGTGGCATCGGTTTGAATCGGTCCGCCTGTTTGATAGATATCCGAACCTTCACCAACATAGGCCAATATCCGCTCGCGGTTCGTAATGGAAACTGCCTTTGACTGGACTTCTTTCAGCAGAATTTCACAGGTTCTGCCCGCGGATTCACTGGTAAGCCCCTGTCTCATGTATGTGATCGTATCATCAGCAATGCTCAACGCCCGTCCGGACTGAACCGCTGCAGTTTTCTCTTCTTCCTTAATCACACTTCTGATAATCAATATAAAGACCATTGCCCCGATCCCGTTTGCCAGAATCATCGGTAAACCGATTTGTTCAACCAGTGAAAGAGCTTGTTCATAAGGTCTTGCCACAAGCAGAATGATTGCCATTTGAATCGTCTCACTGAGAGCGCCTACAAAGAAAGTAATCGGTAATGAAATATTCTTTCCCCGTTTCACATAGCGATGTGCAAAACCGGCAATTAAACCTGCAATGACTGCGGAGATTCCACAGGCAAACCCCGTGAATCCTCCCAATAAAAAACGATGCCCTCCTGCAATCAAGCCTGCACCAAGTCCGACTTTCCATCCTCCTAAGAGACCGGCTACAACAATGCCAATGACCCGGGCGTTGACTATCGCTTCATCCTGTGCCAATTCACTGACCCACATCATATACCCTGCTTGACCGGTGGATACAACAACTCCGGTATATGTACCGATGATCCCAAAAAAGCCAAACAAGAGTGTCACGCTGATCTTTTGATATAATGTCACAGTCCGATCATCGATCAAGCGCCGAACAAAAGGTATTCTGGTCATGATAAATGCCACCATGACAATAATACCAAGCCGTTCAAGCATTATCACAAACAGTTCCACCCGGCTCACCTCCTGCTTCTGTTATCCGAACAAAACCTCAGTTGATTTCACTTTATACTGAATTCACAAAGAAGTCCACCACGTCTTTCAGCGGTATGATTCGCTCATGACATCACGGTGACAATGAAAAAATCCCAGACCTCTCTGCATTTGGGATTAAGCAAAAACAGGACTGCCCGCTGTGCATTTGATGCACCAGGGACAGCCCTGTCATTAACCCCTGTCTATTCAATCCGCTCACCATGAACCAGGAGTCTGTATTCATTTGAACGATAGGGATGGCAGGTGAGTAGCGTTGCCAGATCCTTCCCTCTCTGAATATTCAATGCCGAAGTCTCATGCGGTAATATGACATTTGTATCGTAAACCCGGTAGGATAATTTACCATCCGACGTATAGATATGAAAGACGTCTCCCGTCCGGAGCCGATCGAGATTTTTGAACATTTCTTTCGTTGCCATCCCCCGGTGTCCTGCCAGAACCGTATGTGTATTCGGACCTCCACCCGGGAATGATGACCCTTCAACCTGACCGACTCCTTTTGCCAAAACCGGTCTGCTTGCGCCTAAATAAATCGGCATTTTCAAACTCAATTTAGGAATTTCAATGGAGGCAAACATGCCGGAAGACAAGCCATGTGAATCTAACCATTCCTCTCTTTGACTGTCATCATCATCCGCACCAGTTTCCGGATTATAATCCCAATCCGCATACGCATTATTGTCATTTAATTCGGCCGTGGATTCACCCGAAGTTGCGTCCTCTGTATCCGTAAAAAATGGATCTATAAAACCCGTGTTATTCGTTGCCAGCTGCCGGTTATAATGATCGACCAGCTCCCTTTCCTGCGTACGGTCATGCTCGGGCATCTTATCAAATGTTTCATACAGAGCAGAGACACTGGAGGCAAAGAAATAATCGTTAATCATTCTGCTGACTTGCGGATACAGAAATATCATCAGGCCCGTCATAAACAAAATCAGGATGATTCCGTATTTTTTCATGGTGCACCTCCTTCTTCAAGCGCTGAGAGCGCCTTTTTCCGGCGCTTCAGATAGTACACGGTTGCAAGGATTACGGAGATCACGATCGCTGCGATCAGATAAGGATTCAGGCCCGCACCTGCATCATCCGGGACAAACCCTGCCCGTTCCGGACCATAAGGGTCATATGGAACGCGCTCTCCGATCACAAGCATCCGGTGCGTATTCAGCATATACGGGTCACATGTGATCAGTGTAGCCAGATCTTTGTCCGGGCTGATTTCCAGGCTCTCTGTCTCATAGGGTTCCACAATTTTAACTTCTCCCACCTGATAGGCCATGATTTCATCAAGTGTGTTGATCAGGAAGATATCCCCCTCCATCATTTCGTCAAGCTCCCTGAACATTTTTGTGCTCGGCAGACCGCGGTGCCCTGTCAGGACGGTGTGTGTACCCACACCACCCACCGGTAATGAAGTGTTGGACATGTGGCCCACGCCTTGAGATAAGACATCATCACTGGTTCCGTGGTAGATGGGTAACTTGATATCGATTTTCGGGATTTCCACATAGCCCATCACTTCGCCGATATTCAGTAAATTGTAATAGCCCGTCTCTCCATCCGTTCCATCGGATTCAAACGGATCTGACAGGAGGGAAGGCATACCGTACAGCTGCTCGTTATATGCCTGTGCATTGGCACGCTCGGTCTCCAGGTCAGCCGTATCCATGTTGCTGATCATTTCATCATAATCAGAGGTGATCGTCACGTGCATGTTCGTAAAATACCAGTTACTGATAAACGGAAAAAGAAAGATACTGAAACCCGCCACGAAGATCACAATCAAGATGACTTTTCGTTTCATACTCTCCTCCTCCTTCTATGTAAGTCATTGAAGTTTATTTTAGAAAAGAGAAAGGGAGCAGAGCGCCCTTTCTCTTCCTGTTGTTACAAATCCTTAAGCTTCAACACTTCTGCGGCGTCTGGCATACATCACCAGGGCTGCAGTCATCAGCAGCAAGCCGATGATGGTGAACCAGGTGGAACCGATGCCGCCTGTTTCAGGAATCACGAAACCTGTTGGTGTGTTGGCAATTTCAACTGTGACAGTTTCTCCGTCTTCAGTCAGTTCTACTGTAATATCCTGTAGAAGTAATCTGAATTCTGATGGCGCCTCAATCTCAGTCAACGTGTACGTGCCAAGCGGCAGGTCATTCCATTCCGCTGCGCCATCTCCGTCCGTTGTCTTGGTACTGATTAATTCTCCATCTGCATCTCTCAGTTCGAAAACGGCTCCTTCAAGTTTTTCAGAACTGTTACCTGCTACGAATTTGTCAATGAGTATGCCACCTGCTGTAGCCTTGACTAGTGCACTGTCATCAACAGTGCCAGTCACGCTGTGCACATTCTCAAAATCCACGAATGCGGTGTTTGGAACACCTAAATAATCCGGATCGCCATCGGCTCTGATATAGGCATCGTAAGTGAAGGTTACAAAACTGTCGCCCTCAAGCTCACTGAAATCAGTTGCCGTCCACGTCAGTTCATTTCCAATTCTTGAGAAAGTAAACCCTAACGGTTCATTTGCACTTTCTTCAACATAGTTCAAATCACTGAATAGACTGTCGGAGATGACAAACGATTTGTAGGATTTGATGTCATCCGGCAGATACACCTTCACACTGTAGGTGAACGGAGTTAATCTGTTAATTTCCAGTGATTCTTGCCCTTCAACTAATTTTTCAACATCCGGTTTCAGGAAGTTCTCAACCGTAACATCTTCAACCTTACCAGATCCGTTCATTACTGTTCCGGATTCAGTAATGCTGAATTCATGCTTGGTTTCACCGGTTCCTACATAGCCATCCGGCGGACCAACTTCCAGGAAGTAATAATCTCCGAAGAGTAAGCCATCGGTCTGGAATTTACCGTCTTCACCAGTTGTGAATTCTCCTAAACTTACATCTGGATCGCCGACTTTAAACAGCTCGAATATTACGCCTGGAAGGAACCCTTCCATACCATCAGTCTTCGTCAGTTCAACGGCACCCCGGATAATTTCGTTTTTAGGGTACACATGAACATGGTAATTCAAGCTTTTTCCATCGGCATTCGTCATTGGAATATCGATAGAGAAGTTGTCCGGATTCAAGTTCACGTTTGGTGGTCCATCCACTTCATCCACTTCATAGCGACCTAATTTAAGATCGGCGAAGAATGCAATCCCGTCCGATCCCGTTGTCTCCGTTCTTGTTTCACCATTTTCAACCGGATCCCATGAGTCCGTCTCGGCGTTATATTTGTGCGTCATGGTCACTTCATAGACAACGCCTGCAAGAGGCTCGCCAGGTGGGCGATCTTCTCCAGTGAGTTCACTGCCATCGCCTCTATCTCCTGGATTAAGTGGATCCTGTGCCAGTTTATGAATCGTTAAGCTCCCCATTTTTCCAGGATCAGGATCAGGAGCAACTGCAGCAAAACCTGCTGGCAAGACCAATGTGAAGAACAAAACCACCATAAGGAATATACTCAATACTTTTTTCATTGACATCTTTCTCACTCTCCTTTTATGATATTTTCAGTTCTTTTTCTGCCTCTGATCCATGCACTGAGTGCTGTGAGCATTACGATAAGCCCAGCCAGATAGAATCCCAATGTGCCCATACCGCCAACCGCCGGGATTTCGTATCCCCTGAGGGTGTTTGCCACGGTAAGTTCAATCTCAAAATCTTCTGCTGTAATACTGAATTCGATCGGATTCAGAAGAAGCCTGTATCCATCCGGTGCTTTTGTCTCGACCAGCTTATAGTCGCCGATCGCAAGTTCGTCAAACATGAGTTTACCGTCGCTGCCTGTTACGCCACTGTCGATCACTTTTCCGTCTGCATCCTGCAGATCAAATTCAGCACCTGAAAGGACAGCTTGGGTCACGCTATCGATTTTAGTAAGGACAACCTGACCTGTAATCGGTGGCGTCACCGTAACGATATTCGATTCCAACGATCCTGTGGTGCCGGAACCGTTCGTGTAATCAAGGAATGCCTGGTTATCGATTCCGATTTCGCCTGGTGCATCTGCATTGATTTGAACAGTGAGTTCTACAAGCAGATTGTCAATGCCATCGAGTCCTTCGAAGTCTGTAATACTGATCGTGATCAGCTGACCATCAATCTCAAGGTCATAGCCTTCGAACAGATTATCATCTGCGAATACCGATACATCTTCCTCACCGTCAATTGTCAGCATGTCATCGAGTTCGTCTGTGATCACAAAACTCGAGTAGTCTGCAATGTCTTTCGGCAAGTTGACCGACAGATCAAACGTGAAGTCTGTTTCCCGGTCAATCGTTAATTCTGTTTCTGTTTTATTGATCTTCTTTTCGATCATCGCTTCTTTGAAGTTCGTGATGGAGAATGGGTTCTCTTCGGTTACTTCCATACCCATGACCTTCACCGGTACATTCCCATCATCATCGGCGTCTTCATCGTCACCGACCAGTACCGAGTAATACCTGCCGTCCACGACATACCCATCGACTGTCTTCGTTTCCTTGAGGAAATATAAGCCTGTCTTCAGATCTTCAAAGACGATTCGGCCATCTACTACAACTTCCGGTCCGGCAGCGACTGTCTCACGGTCCGCATTGAACAGTGTGTATTCCACACCATCAAGGAATTGACCGTTCTCATCCAGTTTTTCCAGGTGAAGATTTGCGAAGAACTCGAACTCTTCCTCGATACCTGATCCTTTGGTAGAAGCGCAAGAGTAAAACTGAGCCGTGAAGTTCGATCCGGTGATTCGCGCACAATTCTTGAATTCTTCAAAGCCATCCAATCTCTGTGTCTTCACCAGGATAAGGTAGGTGGTATCCAATCTGACATTACTGCCAAAATCCACATCGAAATTGTCTTTTTTCGTGTTAAGCCTGACTGCAGATGGACCATTACCTGGTGTCACTTGGGTCCCGTCCTCCAAATCAAACGTGCCGTCCTGCACTTGTATTTGAAAAATCCTGACGTCACTGTCGGGATCATTTGGTGTGAAGTAATCAACGGTCTGAGTGAACCTGCCATCTCCATCCGAATGACCAACGAAACTGTCATTAAAAGAGATACTTTCAAATTCCCTCACTTTTGGATCATCTTCTGCGTTAACCACAATCGCCCATTCGATATAGTCTTCCGTGACATCATAAACGTACTTTTGCAGGAAATTCTCATTCACTCTAAGATCAAACTGAATAACCGCCTCAGTTTCGAATGTCTGGGGACACAATCCGTCTCCGTAGAAAGCGTTATATTCCAAATCGTACGTGCCTGCGGTCAGGACTTCACCAGTATTCCTCTCAAGGAGTCTGATACTGAATGTCCCGCTTTCAGGGCCGTCAACGCCTAACGTAAAGGTCGCCGTTTGCTCAAAGACCTCAATTTGTCCGACTGATTCACCGTCACTCGTTCTGAACAAGTGGCTCGTCATCACAAAACGGAATAATTCTTTTGGAAGCTCGAGGGTAAACTGATCCCCCGCTTTTGCGTCCTCCGGCACTTCCCATGTACCAAATACATCAATAAACTGCTGTTTGACAGAAGGGTCATCAGGAAGCCTGTAGAAGTCGGTATTATCAACAGACGTAACACCCCACTCGCAGCCCTCATCAAAATTCGTAAAGGATACTTCTTCTTCCGTTTCGACTGCCATCATATTCAGAGGTTCCGGCTCTGTTGTATCGATTGGATTCAGCGATGAATACATGTCCAATAGTTCATCGTCTGTCAGATCTCTAATCCAATACATCATCAGAAGCTCGTACTCTTCGGTGGTCAATTCAGTGTCACCGAGATCGAGATACTCGTTTAATTCCTCCATGGACAAATCGAGCATCCAGCCATAGATGAAGGCTTCCATAAACTCTCTTGAGAGTTCTTCCTCATCGGAGGATTCGGATTCTTCCGGTGATTTACCAGAGTCATCCACCTTCTCGAATTTGGATTGATCGGTCTCTTCAGTTACCTCCTCTTTTTCTTCAGCTGGAGTCTCCTCATTGGAGAGACTGTCTTCATCGCTTTCCTTATCTTTTCTGCCTTCGTCGCTCTCGTCTTTACTATCATCTTTCTCTTCTTCTTTCATTTCTTCTTTGCTTTCTTCTTCCTCTTCTTTCACTTCCTCTGTACTTTCCTCTTTGCTTTCTTCTGTACTTTCCTCTTTCACTTCGGAGTCTTTATCAGACTTTTTGTCTTCGGAACCCTCCGCTGATTCGGATTCACCGTCTTCCTTATCAGTTGACAGCTCCTCTTCTTCAGGTGTATCGTCATCTAAAGCGTCTGATGCTTCTTCTTCAGGCGCCTCCACCGTTTCCGGCTCATCGGCCTTTGGTTCTGGACCGTTGTAGTTATTTGTCACAGAGAACCCATTAATTACAATTTCGTAATGTTCCAGATTATCTGCTTTCAACTGATATTGATGCTTTTCGCCGTTGCTGTTATATTCGGGCAATTCTTGAAACACATGTGAATTCGTGTCGCCGCTTAAGGTTGTACTCTGAACTGTTTCGCCTGAATTTGCGTTTACTATGGATAATGACTGCTCAGGATGAATCACGCCTTCGGGTACGTTGTTCCAACTGCGCTGTACTTCAAGATTGACAGTGGTATCAGGAATAACCTGTGCTGTCTGACTTGCTGAAAACGTGCCATCTTGATACGCTGCCGTTGCAGAGAGTGTATAGTTTATTTGACCCGGGTCGATAATCTTACCCGTGACAAGTAACGACACTGCTCCTGCATCTTCGTTCATTTGAATCTTATAGCCGTTACCTGATGACTGAACCTCCGCTTTCCCATTAAGGACGGTTGGCGCTGCGCCTTTTTCAAGACCAGAGCCCAAACTCAAATCTGCGCTGATTTCTTCAGCAGATCCTTGCGACTTGTTGATGTCGACTAACCAGGTCACTTCCGATTGATTCGAATCCTGCAATGAAACATCCAGTCTTCCTGGTTGATCCGAACTGCCTGCTACTGTCTGCAGTGCGGGAACAAAGAATTGAGTGAGTAGCAGTAAAATCAGCCCAATATACAATAGTTTGTTTCTCATCTGTTCTCCTCCCTTCCTTTAAAAGGTGATTCCATAGACTTAAAGACTTGGCCCCTATGGAATTTAACAGCTTCGGCTTACTGCTACTATATGGTGATTTTGCTATTCTTTTTCGATATAAAGAATGCTTTTTCTAATATTCTGAATATTTTAATGACTTTTTTATGACGTTTTCTAAAAAAATAATAAAATCCATATTCTTCAACTAAAACTTTAATTTACTTTTTTATTGATCGCTTTGGCGTATAAAAATAGTGATTTTAAACGCCTGCAATTAGTTCTTATGAACCAGGATATATATATATCAAAGATTGGACAGTTATTTTAATCCTTCTACACTAGTAAGAAACTGAATAATTAGACCTGTACATTTTATTAATATTCTGACGTATACTATAAAATATAAAGGAGGGGAGCAACGTGAATAACGAGTACCTCTTCAACCAGCAGGTACAAGTGGAGCTTGTCATGTTTGACCCGTCAGAAATTTCAGAATTATTGGTTACTTATGAAAAGGAAGCTTTTCATTGTATTCTGAACGAAGAGTTTGACCTGGTTGAAGAACACCTGTCCAACTTGTTTTTTGCCATTGTCAAAAAAGAAAACGTGAATCACCTGCTGATCCTGAAGACCTTTTACACCATCTTTATTTGTGATCTTTTTCACTTGACCAGACTGAAAGAACACAATCAACTGCACTTCATCGTTCAGCCGTTTGCCCTGATCTCCACGATTCAACAGTGGAACGAAGTCTCACACTTTCTGAGCTCAATTCCCTGGATCATTAAAAAAATCAATGAAATTCTCGTTTCCGTTAATCATTCACCCCACCACTCCCAACTGGTGGCACAGGCAATCAATGTCATCCATCAACAGATTAAAAACCCGGATCTCTCGGTTCAATGGCTTGCTGAACAATTAGATGTAACACCTGCTCACTTATCCTATACATTCAGTCAGCAAAATGGATTCAGTCTTTCATCGTTTATCCGGGAAACGAAAATCAATGCCGTGCTCTTTGACATTGAGTACTCGAACCTGTCACTGAAAGAAATTGCAGAAGAGTACAACTTCAGGAACTACAGCAACTTTATCCGCTCCATGAAAAAACAATGCGGCATCACACCGACACAGTATAAGAAGAACTGCATCGCGATTACAGCAGATGCTCAGATGTAATAAAAAATCGGAACGTTAAGGAGAGGATCAGCCATTTTGACCTATCGGAAAACGCCATCAGACAAAAAAATGCCCTGTGCTAAAACCGGCTTTGTAAAAAGACGATGTTAGCACAGGGCATTTTATTTTTTTAAATGAAGCTTTTCATTAAAATGTCTCGAGAATTTGAATCACGGCCGGTCCGAGAAGAATAATAAAGATCCCGGGAAAGATAAACAAGACGAGAGGGAACATCATTTTGATCGGAGCTTTCATGGCCGATTCCTCCGCCCGCTGCTTTCGCCTCGCTCTCACTTCATCCGATTGAATTCTCAGCACCTGCACCATCCCGATCCCCAGCTGTTCTGCCTGGATGATGCTGCCGATGAACGCATGAATATCATCCACATTCAAGCGCTTTTTGACACCGGTCAGTGCTTCTCGCCGGGTTTTGCCAAGCCGGATTTCCTCCAGACACCGCTGGAATTCCGTCGACAGGGTTCCCTCTTTTTTCGCAACCACCTTACTCATGGCTGCGTCAAAACCAAGGCCGGCTTCAATGCTGACGGTTAACAGATCGAGAAAATCCGGCAGTTCCTTAACGGCTGATTTTTTGCGTTCCGCCGTTTTACTCTTCAAATAGAAGGAGGGAACATATTGGGCAATCAGAAAACCGACGCCTGCGTAAAGAGTGATTCCCATGACTGTCCCACTGGCTGCAAAACCTAGTAATGCAAAAACACCGGTAATGACGGTGGCAACCACCAGCTTGGCGATTCTGAATTCAACGACAGTCATTTTCATCGGATTGCCCGCTTCTTCAAGCTTCACTTCGAGCTTTTGAAATTGTTTATCGGATGTCCGCTGTTTAAACAGCCGTCTTACCTTCATCCAAAACGGTTTCAAGATCCGCTTTGATAAACTTCCCTGCAGCTCTTCCTCCTGAAAAGGCGCTTCCACCGCGGCCGTCCGCTCCGGATTAAAAATCGCGGCAATCCGTTCCTCATGGACTTTCACACGTTCTTTTTTCAGTAAATACAAGCCATACATAATGAAGAGCATGGTCAGGGCATAAGTGATAATGGCCATGTTTCACACCTCGATTGCTGTGACTTTTCTAATTAACAGAAAGCCGATCAGACTGGATACGGCAGCCAAGGCGATCAGTGCCATGCCGACAGGATGGGTAAACATCACCATAACGTAGTCCGGCTCAATCAGAAACAGTATCATCCCGAGGGCAATGGGGAGGCTGCCAACGACTGCACCGGACATCCGTCCCTGCGCAGTCAGAGTTTTGATCTGTCCCTGCACCTGGATGCGATCGCGGATCGTCTGACTGATCTTCTCCAGAACGGTGGCCAGGTTGCCACCGATCTGCCGCTGAATGATGATGGCCTGAATCATCAGGTTCAAATCCTCACTGGGCACCCGGTCCTTAAACCGGTTCAGGGCTTCTTCCACGGTCATGCCGTACTGCATTTCCTTGACGACGAGCCCGACCTCTTCTTTCATTGGCGATGACGCTTCCTCTTCAACGGATTTCAAAGCCTGGGTAAAACTGAATCCCGCCCGCAGGGCACCGACGACCGTCGTAATCATATCCGGCAGATGATCATTGAATGCCTTGATCCGTTTACGTTTCTTGGATTTGACGACCATACCTGGAATCATCCGGCCAATGAAGGCACCAATCACGAGCAAGAGGATGCTGTCACTGATCAGGTAGAGGATCCCTGCCGTCAGCATTAGGGAAATCCATCTGAACATGACATATTCTTCCGGCTTCAGGGGCACCCCCGCCTGGCTTAACAGTAATTCAATGACTTCGTTCTTATTGTTCTTCTTCAAAGCCGCCCGAATCCGCCGCTTCGCTTGAGTGAAATTCGGCACGGGGAGCTTTCGTTTTTGCTTTACTTCATCCTTGGTTGAACCCGGGTCAGGCTGGTCACGCAGATACCGGTTGACCCGCTCTTCCATCACGGTTTCTTTTTTGACAAACAGCTGCAATATGCTGAGGAAAACCAGTGTACTTGTGATCAGGAGCATTGTCAGTAATAAAGGGGTCATCCTGATCACTCCTCATTGGGGATGAAAACATCCGGGGAAATCGTAATGCCGGCATGTTCAAGCCGTTCGTAAAATTTGGGCCGGATGCCTGTCGGAACCAGTTTGCCGATAATATTGCCGTGGGTATCTTTGCCCCGCTGTTCATAAGTAAAGATATCCTGCAGGACAATCACATCGCCTTCAAGTCCCTGCACTTCGGTGATTTTCACGATTTTACGTGACCCGTCCTTGAGCCTGGACTGCTGAATGATGACGTCGATGGCTCCGGCGATCTGTTCACGGATCGCTTTCACAGGAAGGTCAACCCCTGCAAGCAGGACCATCGTTTCAAGCCGGGCGATCATATCCCGGGGGCTGTTCGAGTGCCCGGTGGCAAGTGATCCGTCGTGTCCGGTGTTCATGGCCTGAAGCATATCGAGGGCTTCGCCGCCCCGGACCTCACCGATGACGATCCGGTCCGGACGCATCCGAAGGGAGTTCCGGACGAGATCGCGAATGGAGATCGCTCCCTGCCCTTCGATATTCGGCGGACGGGACTCCAGCCTGACTACGTGGTCCTGACCGAGCTGCAGTTCTGCCGCATCTTCAATGGTCACGATCCGCTCGTCGTTTGGAATAAAGCTTGACAGCACGTTCAGGGTCGTTGTTTTCCCTGAGCCGGTACCGCCGCTGACAAAGATATTCAATCTTGCTTTTACACACGCATCCACAAATTCCGCCATCTCATCTGTCAATGTCCCGAACTGTACCAGATCACTGATGGTCAATGGATCGGTGGCAAACTTCCGGATCGTGATGGTCGGTCCGTTTAAGGCCAGCGGTGGAATGATCGCATTCACCCGGGATCCGTCGGGGAGCCGGGCGTCCACCATCGGACTGCTTTCATCAATTCTGCGTCCGATGGGGGCAACGATTTTTTCGATGACATTCAATACGTGTTCATCATCCCGAAACGTCACCCCGGAGAGGATGATCTTGCCTTTTTTTTCGCAGTAGACCTGATCCGGACCGTTGACCATCACTTCAGAAACGTCTTCGTCCAGGAGGAGCGGATTGATGGGACCAAAGCCTGTCAGATCGTTTTTCAAATCCGCAATAATGGTTCTGCGATCCATATTGAACTTGAACTGCTCATTTTCCTTGATAATTTCAAGGGCGATTTCATCCAGTTTTTCGATGACTTCATCGATATCGTCTTTCCCTTTCATTTCTTCGAGCACCCGGTTATGAAGCTTGTTTTTCAATTCCTTTGCTTCTTTGTTTTCAACCGGTTTCTCCTGCTTTTTGGGCGCTGATTCGTGTTTAATCGCCAATTCTTTCAGCTTTGGCGGCTTTTCTTCCACTATTCGTTCTGCTTTTTCAGCAGGTTTTTCATCGCTCTTTTCCACGGGCTTTTCTTCTTGCGCGTTCTCTTTTACTGGTGTTTCCGGTTGTTCAGATTGCTTTTTTTCCTGTAAGCGATCGAGTAATCCCATCCATCCTCACCTCCTGTCATCCGTTTTCAGTCAGCCACTTCTTAAAAAAAGATGGCTTTTCGGGCTTGGCTGTCATGTTTCGCTTCGGCTGGTGTTCCTCGTTCTGATCCAAAGGCTGATTGATCGCCTGCGCCATTTTGAATACCGCTTTTGCAAGATCCGATTTCGATTGACTGATGACAAAAGGCAGCCCGAGATTTAAGGACTGGCTTGCGATTTTATAATTATTCGGGAGAAAGTGGGCATCTTCAAAACCGAGCATTTCGGGGATTTCTTCCCCTTTCATAAGGCTCTCCATCGTGAATCGGTTGACGACGAGAGAGGTTTTATCCCGGTAGTTTAACTCCTTCATCGTCTCAAGCATCAGCCGGGTGTTCTTGAGTGCGCTCATTTCCAGATTCGTCACGATGAGGATGTCATCTGCCATTTCCATTGTCTCAACGGTCAGATCCAAAAGTCCGATGCCGTTATCAATAATGATGTAATCATGACTTCGTTTCAGGTCGTTCAGAACCACTTTCATGGCGTCTGTCGTAACCATTTCCGCAAATTCCGGCCGTTCAGGTGCAGGCAGTACCCGGACGCCTGAAGCATGTTCGGTCAAATAACGCATCACCGTATTCGGCTTTGCCATGCCCTGATCCTCAACCAGTTCCTTGATCGAATCTTCCGGCTGAAGGTCCATCGACAGACTCACGTCACCAAACTGCAAGTCCCCATCGACAATAGCCACATCCAGATTCGTTTTTCCAAGTGCCACAGCCAGATTGACGGAAATTAACGTTTTTCCGATCCCGCCTTTTGCACCACATACGGCGATGACCCGCCCCATTTTTTCCGTCATCCTGCTCACCTCCGCGACTGACACATCAATCGACTGATTCTTTTCTTACTCTTCTTCATGTATGAGGCTCGAGTGCAATGTGAGATGAATGGCCCCTTTTTCATAGGCATCAATGACGGTCACCGCATCTTCCGGGAGTAATTCCAGCGTCACGGCGACATACTCCCGGGTCCCTGTTTCAGACAGCTCTTTCTCCATACGCTGACCGACAGCGAGGACACGGACATCTTCGAGAATGACCGTTGATTCATTGACTTCTTCGTCATCGACCACAACGGTTTCAGACAGCACGATGTCCACCTGATCCTCCGGGTCAATCAGCTGGGTGACCAGCTGGACATTGGATGCTCCGATGGATACGGCACGGTGTCCGTCCTGAATCTTTTCGGAAACCTGCACCGTCGACTGTTCCGATGTTTTCAGACGGTGACTGAGAAGTATTTCCCCTTCTTCGATATACGTTGATGCAAATGAGCCTGCCACTTCCTCCGCCGACTTAACGGCCATCGGATGCACATCCGCTTCATATACCGTATCCGTTGTAATCATGTCATCGGTAATGACCGTATTTTCCTCAATGGGTGACGCGGCCTTAATGACTTCCACTGTGTCAGGAGCCTCCTGCCCCGTTGCCTCATCGGCTGCAGTGATGTATTGATAAAATAAAGCGGTTGTAATGATCCCCATGACAACGGCCAGTAACAGGACAAAACGAGCTCTCATCTCTTTCACCTACTCCATCAGACTGATTGTAAACGCTCCGCGGTATATGGCACCTTCTTCAACATAACCATGGGTGGTCCGTTCAATAAATTTTCCTCTGATCTTCGTATCCTTCGGGTCCAGCGGTTCGAGAATATAAAAGTGGGCAAATCCGGTGATTTCCACTTCTTTCACCTGATTCCCGACGGGGTCAATCGGCTTATAGACCGGGATCAGAATCGTCCGGCCGCATTGCCGGTCATACGGATCGTCGCAAAGACTGATCAGATGATCAATGGCCCTTCGCGTCGGATTGGCGATGTTCCCTGTTTGCGTACCGACGATCTCACCAATCGAAAATTCTTCTTCCGAGCCATACTTCAACGTATCTTCGTATGTGTTTGCCCCTTTGCCCTCCAGGGCGAGGATCCCGAAATTACCCGTGTCCACGTCTTCTTCATCCACTCTCAGCAAATACTCTTCTTCATATTCCAGTTCGATGGATTCATCGATGCCAAGTGGCGCAACGCCGTCTGCACGTCCAACCGGCCCGATACCGGCTTTCGCTTCCGCAGTGATTTCCACGGCATCAATTCCGAAGATCATCATAAACGCCGTCTGCATGTCTCTCGATAACGTCAGGGTGACCCGTTCTTCCATGAAAACCGCCAGCTGGTCAACAGAAGCCGCTTCCCCGTGCTGATCGAGCACTTCATCAACGATCAGTTCCACTTCCATCTCATCTTCCATCAGTTCCTGTGCGCCGGACAGCACCGCAGCATTGGCTGCTTTTTGCAGCGACGTCTTCTCCATATAGAACATGCCACCGTCTATGACGAGACCCACCATGCCGAGAAAGGTGGTGAACCCGAGTGAGACAATCATCAGCACGTTCCCACGTTCATTCTTCACATGGCGAAACGGGTTCATCACAGCACCTCCTACTCGATCCGGATCGTTGAATCAGCACGTAAGTGGATCGGCCCACTGAACACCTGGCTGGCAAATGGGGTAATCGGATCCACATCGTACCCGAGTGTAATCGTGATATATTCCCCTGATTTGCGAGCACTTTCGTCCGGTGAAATCGACACGCTCAGCTGACTGCCGTCTCCCGTTGCGAAATGATCCGATGCGAACTCGGCAATTTCACCGTCATTGTAACCGAATCCACCGACACGCACCGTTTCCTGCACCGTAAAATGAAGCCCGCTATAGGTGTACAACACACGCCCAAAGTCCACAATCCCTACAATTAATAAAAGCAATAACGGTAATACCAGTGCGAATTCAGCCAGGGATTGCCCTTTTTCATTCTTCAGCATCAGAGCATCACCCCGGGGAAAAAGAATGCCCCGGCTGCGCCAAGCACAATGGCCACCCCGTAAGGAAATGCGGTTTGTTTCAGGAGCCTATCTTTATCAAGCTCCGGTTTGATTCCATATTTCATCAGTTTCACCGCACGGAAACTGCGCTTCAGTCCTTCGATCATGCGCCCGCGGCTGATGATCATCACCAGTCCGATCGCCCCGCCGATCAGGGCCATAAACAGTGCCGTCATCAGGACAAAACCCGCCCCCTGCACTGCACCGATAAACGCCAGGAGCTTGACATCGCCCGCTCCCATGCCACCGATCAAATATGGAATCAACAGGATCAGAAACCCCGTCAGAAGCCCCAAAAGGCTGGTCGTAATACCTGACCAGCCAAACAGGATTCCGTTCAAGAGAAAGGCCATGACGACGCCTGGGAACAATACCTTGTTATAGATTTTCCGACGGGTGATGTCGGTGAAAAAACAGATGATCAGAACGCTCAATAACAGGATTTCCAGCATTGTCATGTCCTCCTTTTAATAGTCAATTAATTATTAACCTCATTCAGTATTTACTTCAGTTTGAAAACTTTCAACAATATTATCGAAAACAGTTTCAATTTCATTTCCAAAAACCACGAGAACTGCTATAACACCAACCGCAATAACACCCAGCACCAACGCATACTCCGCCATACCCTGTCCTTCTTCTTCTGTGAGTAAATTCTTCATCATTTCCATCATACGTCCCCACTCCTTCTGTTTTTTTATCTTTGATACTTTTCCTTTACGCTTCCAACAGCCACTGTTGCCCTGGCTGAATCTTCTCGGCTGTGACTTTACCTTCTGCCAACTCTACGACTTTTTTTGCGCCCTTTGCATGCATCCCCATTTTCCAGGGAGCCAGACTGCATTCGGTTGCAACCACCACGTCTTCAGCATCAAGGTAGACGACATCGATTGGGATCTTCATGAACCATGTGTGAATGGACCGGCAGGGAGATAGATAGAGCCCGCTCTGCTCATTGACCGCTTTCGTAAACGTGAGACCTCTCAACCGACTCCAGAACGTTTCCGCTCTCCTGACATCGTTTGCAATCAGCTGGCCATTATCCTTTCGAATGACCTTCAATCCCGCACCCCCCCATCAACAAAAATAAACCCTGCCTTTTACCAAAAGGAGGGTTTGTAAAGTTAACACCATCCATTTATAGAACAAAATGGATATAATGGTGTAAACTATGCACTGACTCCTTCGGTAACTGGCTGGCATCGGACGATTTCCCTTGTCCGGAAGCCCCTCTAGCTTTGCGTCCCTGACTTTCATCAGGTTTGCCTTTATCGAGAACCAGTGATCTGTAGTAATCAGTACTGATCTCTTAGTTAATATGATAATCGATGGAAGACCAAAGCATAATCCTTCAATAGGATCAATCTTTCTTTACCTTCATTTACTTTTAATTCCATTATTTCTTGTTATATGTGTATAAAATCTGTCGAATGTCTCATATAATCAATAATATTGCCATTATATGGTTTTAAAATTCCCTGAATAGCACGGATAAAAGTACAGGATTCAAGAAATCATTTCTTTTATTTCGACACAGTTTGCAGTTATTTTCCAAAAGGTGCGGCATTCCCTGTTTCGATTCGTTGATCACCCGAAGCCTGTATACAGGGGTTCAACCCTTTACCGCAAAGACTTTCGACAATTTCTGCTTTTGTTCAGACGGTGGTATTCGTTGTTTTTCATTATCGGGCATTCAGGACCATGAATGGATCATACATTGGGTTTGATGGAAAAAAACGAATGAACCGATCTATTTGTCTTGGTTCTTCTCTAGATACAGGCAGATTGTCATGTGGTTTGACATTCACCCCTCTGCATTAACGCATCTTCAGGTTCATCAATACTGCATCATAATCAGTGCCCTTGATATGAAAGAAGCTTTCAAACCGGCCGATTTCCTGAAACCCCAGTCCCTTGTATAGGCGGATGGCCCGCTCGTTATCGGCTTTGACCTTTAGATGTAAAATCCGGATCCGTTCAGACTTCGCTGCCTCGTCAATGAGAGCCTCAATCATCTTCCTCCCGATGCCTTTTCCCCAACAGGCCTTCTTCACCGACACCGCCAGTTCGGCGTGATGGGCGATCCGCTGATTTGAAGATGCCTGGTAGCTGGCAATCGATACCAGCTTCTCATCCATTTCACCCACCAGCATACACGCGCCCGGATCGTCCTTCATCTTCTGAAGGATTGAGATTTCCTCCGCTTCTGAAATCGGCAGTCCCCACCCGTCAATCAGCAGGTGATCCGACTCCCCGCCAACCTGCTTCAAATACCCGAGAATGTTCCGGGCGTCCTCCGGTACTGCCACTCTGATCCGAAACGTCATGTTTGTCACCTCTTTACGATCTACTGAAATTTAAAATCCTCTTGTCTGCCCTTTCCAGGGGGCTTCTTTTCCTGCGATGAACTCGTCCACACCAGGTCCCCCCAATTGGCGCAACCGCCAGATCCCGTAAATGTAGCTGATAACGAGCACCGTCACGATCCCGGGCCAGCCGAGGATCGTATTCACCCAGACCAGTGCCAGAGCGTTCCCGTCAATCAGCAGGACCACATGGACAATCAGCCTGAACAGAAAAAACAGCAGCCAGAGCCACGTCACTTCCCGGTATGCCGCTTTCACATCACTGCGCCAAAACCATTCCAAAGGCCACCCCCGGGTCAAATGACTCACCCATGCCGCGAGAGGCTTGCCGATGACCAGCGTCGCAAACGCAACGAAGACGAGTGCTGCACTGCTGATGACCGTTGGGATGAAGTAGTTTGCCGCACTGTCCGTCACATAGGCAAATCCCGATGCAAAGCCGACGCCAAGAAATCCGCCAACGGCATAGAGCCAGTTCTCTTTTCGTATGAGTCTGAGGACGCCCAGGAGCACCGCACTGAACAACGCAATGCCCACTGCTGTATTCAAGCCGAAAAAGCTGTTGCTGAACACAAATAAGAATGGCGGAAATACTGCGTCCAGTGTTTTGCCGGATACAACGGATTTTGCTTCTTCGATCAGTTCCTGCCATTTCGCCATACCATTCAACCTCTCTTCTCTAACAGAGTCTCTTTTTTCCCACCGAGAAAAAAGGTCAGCCAGTCGCCATCACTTTGATACAGTTTCAAGAGGACATACAGACTTGCCGTAAAAAATCCCAGTGTCATCATCAAGACAATCCACACTGCAGCGATCCATTTATTCGCCTCGCGAAAACCGATCCAGACTGAAAACAATATGAATCCGACATACAAATCCACCAGCGATACAATGCCCCATGGATTCGCGAGGATCTCCCCGCCGTCCCGGGTGAAATCCCCGACCGCAAACCCGTAACCAATCACAGCTGTCATCGCCAATAATCCGAGAAAAGCCACTG